>SKJZ01000029.1 GCA_007121755.1 Halorhodospira sp.
CGATCTCGACCACCCCATCGGCACCCTTCTCTATACCCTCTCGTGCATGCACTGCATGACGGTCTCCCTCGCCCAAGGCGGCGCGGGGCTGGGCGCCATGTGGGGACGGGAGCAAGCGCTCGAACTGTTCCGCGACGGCGGTTTCAGCGACATCAAGGTGAACGAACTCGAACACGATATCCAGAACTACTACTACGTGTGCCGACCGTAGGCTCCGTGCGGTCTTATCGCGGTCTCGAAACGCCGGCCGGCATTTCGAGACCTTCGGCGCGACTTGAGAACCGGCTGATCTGACCTACCCTTTACTAACATTTCATTAGTAGAAACTCTAAGGTTGGCTGGTTTCCGCACCCCCATGACAAATAACTCTCCACCTTCGGATCCGCCCAACACCCCAAGGCACGTCCTCTGGACAGGTGGCTGGGACTCAACCTTCTGGATCCTCTACCTGACATTAGTCGAAAAGCAGCCGGTACAACCGCACTACCTCTTGCTACCAACGCGTGGCTCCACTCCGTACGAGCTTCGCGCAATGGAGATGATCCGAAACGCCATTGCGCGGCAGGACGGCTCGGGCCTGCTGCTCGATACACACGCCTTCGACACCGCACGCCTTCCCGTACGAGAGATCACGCGAGAGATGCACCGCGCCTTAACGGAACGTTACAACATCGGCATTCAGTACCTCTGGATAGCGGAGTACGCTCACCACCAACAGATCGACTCCCTCGACCTCTGTATTCATATCGATGATAAGGCGTATCTTCCGGCCACCGTTGTTCGGGCGGCTTCAAATATCGATAACGACGCGCCGGAAATGCTCTTCAAACGCCTCTCTTTCCCTATCCTCGATCTTTCCAAACCGGAGATGAACGCCGCCGCACGGAAGCACGGTTTCACGGACATACTCAACTATTCCTGGTTTTGCCACAACCCGACACGATCAGGCCGACCTTGCGGATTCTGCGGACCGTGCCGATGGACCGCTGAAGAGGGGCTCGGCTGGCGCCTCCCCTTATCTTCCAAAATGCGGCGCGCCTTGGTTGATCGCATCATTCGCAAGGTGCCCGGCTTCCGGCTGAGAAGGCTCATCAGAGAGCGAACCGATCCTCTAATGCGCCAATTGGGCTAAGCAAACATTGACCTGATGCGTTGTCAAAGCACCGTTCGCAACGGGCCCACCTCGTCGACCGAGAGGAATCATGAACGAACCGCACCATCGCGATAATGCGCCTTATCCCGACAGCCGTAAGATTTTCTGGACCGGCGGGTGGGACTCAACCTTTCGAGTGGTCGATCTCGTTCTACATGAAGGACTGACCGTTCTTCCCTTCTACGTTATTGACGAGGGCCGGCAATCCCTCACGCAAGAGATCGATACCCTCTTTCATATTCACGAACTGGTCAGTGCGCAAACACATCGTGGCTCGTTGCTACCTATTGTTTTCCTTCGAGCTGACCAAGCAACACGAGACGAAGATCTGCGCGAAAAGTTCCATGCATTGCAGAGGAAGCGCGGAATCGGAGAGCAGTATATTTGGCTGGCCGAAATCACGAAGGAACACGGACTCGACGGTATCGAGATGTGCGTACAGCACAATGAGGACTTCTTCTTTTTAACCGGATCGCGCAACCCCGGCACTGACGGCTATGGAGCCGCACCCCTGCGGCCCGTATTGCCTGAGAACTCTCCCGAGAGCCTGTTCAACTTGTTCTCCTTTCCAACACTCGGTATCTCGAAACGGGAGATGGCAACCCTTGCCGCCGAGCGCGGGTTTACAAAGGTTTTGGAGCACTCTTGGTTTTGCCATATGCCCACCCGGGCCGGAAAGCCGTGCGGATTCTGCGTGCCGTGCCGCATGACGGCCGCCAAGGGGCTGTCACAACGCCTCCCACCATCCGCCCGCACCCGGGGGATCATCATCCGCGCGCTCGAGCGCGGCCACGCCCCCTGGAGGGCTCGCCGTTGGGTCAAGCGGCGCCTGCGCGGGGTCTGATAGCCACTCTACAGGCGGCCGCCGGTCAGCACTCCGCCGATCCACCGGCGATTTCTGGGGCGCCGGGGCAACACGCCAATATACTGAAGCGCATGGCGGTACTGGCCACGCCTGGCTTTGTAGTAAGCCATCAACGCATGATAGAACGCCTCTTCCCGGCAGCGCCGCCCCCACAGCCTGCGCAACGTTCCAGCGTCCTGTATAAGCCGGTTACGGCGGACGAACTCGGCCATCACCAACTCCCGCGCCCGCGGCTTCAGCGGAGCCGGACGATGGTCATCCCCAATCCTGACCGGCTCCATTGCCCAACCGGTGACTCTTCCTTCGTCGTCCAGTTCGACACTCAAGATGCCGCCGTAGCGTGTATCGCGGTACTTCCGTTGGTAGCCGTTCCCTTTTAGCCGAAAAGCGAAATTGCCCATTGAGTAGGCAATCAACCCGCCGTGATACATCTCCACACCTTGCACCACGTGGGGATGGTGCTGGATGACCAGGGCCGCGCCGTGATCGACCAATTCGCGAGACAGGCGGACCCGATATGGAGCGGGCGCCGCGCTGAACTCGAGGTCGCCATGCAATTGCACGACGACAATGTCGGCGGCTTCCGCCGCCTCGGCAACCCGGCTTAGAAGACGTCGGCTGGGGTCCATCGGAGCAATACCCGGCCGCTGGGGCGCGGCGTAGTCTTCGGCGCTATCCCCGGCGCACAGAAAGGCGACCATTCGCCCTCCCGCGCACAGCATTTTCGCCTCTTCCGCTTCCCGGAGGTCCCGTCCCGCTCCAACAGAGGAAATCCGCAACTGATCGAGGGTCTCGATGGTCTCTTCCAGCCCCCGCGCCCCACCGTCCATCATATGGTTGTTGGCCAAATTGACGATATCGAATCCCGCCTCCTGCAACATCCCGGCCTGCGCCGGATGGGCCTTCAAGGCCTTACGATGCTTCCAAAGCCCGCGGGCGTTTTCCATATCCTCCGTAAAGAAGCACTCCAAGTTGCCGGCGAGAATATCGTGGCCCCGGAGGCGCGAACGAACCTTCGCAAAGGGATTCCACTGCGGACACTCCTCAGTGCCCGGCTGACGACCGCACAACCAGACATCACCGACGAAACCGAGCCGTAGCATGGACCCTCCTCATGCAGAACCTTGCGCTCCGCGAATCAGACCGCGGCTCACTGCTATCTCCAGCATCCGCGACTCCGGACCTTCCGGGCGGCCTAACCCGTACCATGTCAATAGCATCAATCCTCCGTAAACAGCGGCGCCCAAGGGAACGGTCACCGCCATCACGGCCGCCGCCCCGCCCAACGTCTCGACCTCGGGCAGAACGCCGAGCACGCCGTAAATGGCGAGCGCCATGGCCGCGGAACAGACCACGGGGCGCCAGACAACGGCCAGGAACTCCACTGCGCGCATGCGCAGGTAGTAACAGACGAGCCACACCCCGGGCGGCATCAGCAGCAGCGAGGCGGCCAATTTGGCCCATACGGCCTCGGCGATACCGAACCCGGCGGAGAGCATGTAGACCATCAACGGCAGCGTGATGACCGCGTGCAGCAAGACGAAGAAGAAGACCCAATAAGGTTTGCCGAGGGCCATGAACAGCGAGTACCGGTTACCGTGCAGGATGGTCGTCACGCCGAGCAGGCCGAGCACCTGAATCAGGGGGATCGCCTCCAGCCAATTGGTGCCCAAAAGCACCCATACAAGGGGTTCGGCGACGGCGACCAGGCCGACCGCCGCCGGCACCGTGGCGGCGGTCACGAAGCCTTGCGCGGAAAGGTAGGCCCGGCGCAGCCGCGGCAGGTCGTGGGCGATCTTGGAGAACCCCGGAAAGACGACGCGCATGATCGGCGCGTATAGCTCTTCCGAAGGCAGCTTTGCGATGTCACTGGAGACCCGGAACAGGCCGAGCGCGTCGGCCCCCACCATGCGGCCGACGATCAGATCCGGACCGCGCATGTTGGCGTAGGTCGCAAAATTGTGCAGCAGCACCCATCGCGAGAAGTTGAACAGCTCTCTTGTGCCCGACAGGCCGAACCGGGGCCGGAAAGGGTGCATCCAGTAGCTCAGCAGGACCCCCGCCACGGCTCCCGCCAACGAGCCGAGGACCAACGCCCAATAGTTCGCGAACAGCACCGCCAGCACGACGGTGACAGCCACCCTGAAGACCTTTGTCGCCAACCGGTAGTTGAACTCTTTATTGAACGCCAGCTCCTTCCGGAAGGCGACGACACCGATGTTCTCCAAGCCGCGAATGGCGACAATAATGGCGAAGACGTAGAGCACCTCTTCGACCCGCGGATCGTCGAAGAACCCGGCGAAGACCGGTGCGAAAACGGCGATAATCAAGGCGGCGAGTAGCTTGTAGGCGAGATTGAGGGTCCACGCCGTGTGGTAGTGACGCTCTTCGGCTTTCTGGTCCCGGATCAGCGCGAGATCGAAGCCGAAGGCCCCGGCGACCTCGATCAGGGCGAAGACGATCAAGGCCATCGCCACCACGCCAAAGTCTTCGGGAAGCAGGAGGCGGGCCAGTATGACGGTGCTCACCAGCCCGAGGGAGCGTTGAAGCATCCGGAGCCCCACCATCCATACGGCGCCCGCCGCGACGCGGTCGCCGACGCTTCTCATCTCATCCTCCCTCCGCGCGCATTAGGTAGAGGCGCGACATCAGCGAGTAGAAGTCGCCCCGCGCCCCCATGTGGTAGATGTAGCGGTGGTACGGGACCACCCCGTACCACCCCAGATCGAGTTCATCACGGAAGTAGCCCGTGGTGCGGTGGGCCAAATCTTTCAGCGGTTTCAGGGCGCGGTAGCAATAGGGATTCTCTTTGAGCCACTGTCGGGCGGCCTGCTGCGGCCCCGGCGGGGCGGGAGGCGGGAAGAGGCCCTGCGGATTGTAGTAGTGCAGCATCGTTCGAAAGGCCTGCTTGCCCCTCCGCCCCTCATAGCCGATGCCGGCCCACAGGTCGACCACCCGCCGGTCCCACAGCGGCATGGCCCAGTCGTAGCCCCAAAACTCGTAGACCCGCGCCGAGTTGATGAGCATCTTGGCGTGGCGCTGCCGGGCCTCGAACTCGAAGTAGGCGTTAAGCAGCCGATGGGGGTCGCCGCCGGAGAGGTCGGGCAGCACGGCCTCGATCCGTTGCAGCAGCGGCTCCACGTTGTTCACCACGCGGCCCGGTCGCTGCAGGATGTAGTGGTGGCGGAAGAGGGAACGGGCCAGATTACGCCGCCACTCCGACGCGGGCCGACGGAAGAGTTCACGCTCCAGCCGGTTGGAGATCAGCATGCAGGTGTGACCGGGCCAGAAGACGGCGTTGCGGTCCAGCGCCCCGCTATGCTGCAGCGCCCGCACCGCCGGCCAGTCTTGGACGTGGGGCGCCGCCGCGTGTCGGCCGGCGAAGGGGAGATACTCCCTCATCGGCTCGCTCTCAAACCAGCCACGCCAGGCGGCCCGGCTGTACGGGACAAAGCGCCACGGAATGCCGAGATGCTCCGCCGCGTGCCGGCTGGGACCGCGTTCCCAGGTGCTTTCCCGGCCGTAACAGTAGGCGATGACGTCACGGTGACCGTGCCGTTTGAGCATCGCGGCAATGAAGCGGGAATCGACTCCGCTGGAGAGGGGCACCACCACCTGCCGGCCTCGGGCCGCCTCCACGTACTCGGCGAAGACACCGTCCAGGCACTCCAGCATGCGCCGCCACAGACCCTCCCCCTCGCCGGGCTCCATGAGCGGCCGCTGAATGGGCGGAGCGATCCGCCGAACGCGCGCCGTCTCCGGCCCGTACTCCTCTTGCGGACCGGGCGGCCCCGCGCACGGGGCGATCTCTACCAGGCAGCCAGCGGGAACCGCCTTAAGCTGGCGGCTCAGGGTGCTCGCCTCGCCTCCGCAATAGCCGGCCAACTGGAACTCGGCGGCGGCCAGCGGATCGTCCACGGAGAGATCGAGTCCGGCGCGGCGCGACAGGGGATCGTCGGTGAGCGTAATGCCGCGCCTTCCCCGGTGGTAGAAAAGCGGATAGGCACGTGCGCCGTCCACCGCCGCAACCACCCGATCCGGCCAGCACGCCACCACGGCGAAGGCGCCGTCGATACCGCCGAGGGTCCGCCGCAGCACGCCGGCGGCGTCACCGGTGGCCGGTGAAAGCGGCGCCAACGTGGCCAACGCCGGCTCCAACTGCCACTGGCAACCCCGGTAGTAGAGTGTCCCGCCCCCCGCCAACGGCAGACGTGTCCACGGCGGCCTCTCCGCGAGCACCGTGCGCATCAACGGCGTTCCCCCGCGAGGAGGTAGTCGAGATCGTGGATCAGGTCGTCCGCCGGCTCGCAGCCCACCGACAGGCGCACCAAGTCCGGTTCCAGCCCGATCTCCTGAAGCTCCCGGTCGCTCTTGCCGTAGTGGCTCATGACTGCCGGGACCTCCACCAGGGTGTCCACCGCGCCGAAGCTGGGCGCCATCTTGATCGAATGCATTTGAGCCAGTCGGCTTAGCACCACGTTGCGATCCATCTCCACCACGAAGCTGATCATCGATCCGCCGTGGCGGTAGTAGCGATGGAAGAGCCGCGCCTGGACTCCGAACGAACACGCCGGGTGGCAGAGGGAGGTGATGCCCGGCTTCTTCTCCAAGTGTTCGATAATCTTCAAGGCATTGGCCGCCTGGCGCTCCACCCGCATGTCGTACGTGCGCAAACTGCGGAGCATCAGATAGGCGGTGTGCGGGTCCATGATGCCGCCCCGCTCCGAGCGCAGTTCCCACGCCCGGCGGTGGAGATCTTCGTTGCCGGCCAGTAGCACGCCGCCGATGAGGTCGTTGTGACCGGAGATGTACTTGGTACACGAGAGCGTAGTGTAGTCGTAGCGGGAAAAGTCGAAGCGGATGTTGCACAGCCCGGCCAGGGAGATATCGGCGATCACCGCGCACCCGGTGCGCTCCTTCAATACCGCCAGAGCCTCGTAGTCGTGGACCAAGAGGTGGGGGTTGGTCGGGCTCTCCAGCACCACCACGGCCTTGGCGCCGTCGACGATCCGCTCCTCCAACTCCTTTACCTCATGGAAGCGCGCGATCTCCATGCCGAGCAACGCGGCTTGGCGGTTCAGGTAGGCGTGGGTCTTGCGGTAGGTCTCGGTGCTTACATAGACAGTGCCGCCGGGCCGGGCCAACAGGTCCAGAGGCGCCGCCATCGCCGACATCCCGGAGTCGAAGACCAGGGCGTGGCAGCCAGGAAACATGGCCGCAAAGTAGGCCTCAAGTTGAAGCGTCCCCGCGCTGACGTCCCGCGCATAGCGGACGCCGCGATACTTGTCCTCATGACACTCGACCAACGCCTCCGGGCTGTCGAAGCTGTAAGCGGCGGAGAGGTGGATCGCCGGCACCAGCGGGTTGCCGTAATTACGGTGGATACGGGGGTCGCCATAGGTGCTCACTGTGTTGCAGTGCACGTCGTTGATGGCAGAGGTCACTGAGTCGCGCATTTGCTCTCTTCCTCCTGCAGACCGTTCACGGGGGCCGCGGCGCCGCAAGCGCCGCACAGGTGGTCGACCAGAGCGGGGATGCGGGTCTCCCAGGCGTTGGCCCGGGCGTAGGCGGTGATCGCCTCGCAATCCCACTCTTTGGTCAGGGTGTGGTCGATGGCTTGGCGCAACGCCTCGGGCTGGCCGTAGGGGACGATCAAGCCGACCTCTTCCGAATGGACCACCTCGGCATTGCCGCCGACATCGGTGGTCACGATGGGCAACCCGCAGGCGGCCGCCTCGAGAAAGACGTTGGCCCACCCCTCGAAGCGGGTCGCCAACACGAAGAGATCCCCGGCGGAGTAGACCCAGCGGAGTTCCTCGGGAGGCAGCGGACCGAGAAAGTGGACGCGCCCCTCCAGCCCCCGGGCGCGCGCCAGTCCCCGCAGGTACGCCTCGTTGTTCCCGTCGGGACCGACACCGCCGGCGATGACCAGCCGCAGGTCGGGGTGCCGCTCCGCCAGCGCCGGCATGACCTCCATGACCCGGTGGAACCCCTTGCGCTCGTTTAACGTCCCCACCGACACCAGAAC
>SKJZ01000051.1 GCA_007121755.1 Halorhodospira sp.
CAAGCGCGACGACGGCGGCGATGTCGCCTTCACCGCCCGGGTGCGCATCGACACCCCGCAGGAGTGGGAGTACTACCGCCACGGCGGCATCCTGCACTACGTGCTGCGGGAGTTGGCCAAGAGCTGAGCCTGGGCCGGTAGCCACGGTACGAGAGGCCGGGAGGCGGATACCCCCCGGCCTCTTTTTTGGTTTGCCAAGCGTTTCCGCGAAATCAGCGTAGAGCATCGGCAACGAATCGAGGAAGCCGACGCCGAAACACTGCTGCGCTGGTCGGAACGCATTCTCACCGCGAACAGCCCCGAGGCGGTGTTCGGGGCCGACTGACGGGCACAAGATGCCTCCCCCTTCAGTCCCGCCGTTTCCCGCCGACAATACCGGTATGAACAACCGCACCGTCCCATTCCGAGCCCTGCTGCTCCTCGCCGCCGCTGGCGGCGCACTGCTGGCGGCCGCGCCCCGCGCCGACGCGCAGCAGGTCTACCGCGCCGACTTCCATACCGCCCAGTGGCACGCCTTCGAGGGGCGCTCCGGCTGCCACCTCATCCACGAAGTCCCCGGCAAGGGCGTTGCCCTGCTCAGCCACCGCACCGACCGCCGCCAGTTCATCAGCTTCTTCGCCAACTCCCCGCCGCGGGAAGAGCTTACCGGCGACCTTTACATCGCCAACGCCGAGTGGCGTCCCGAGCGCCGCAGCCACGTCGAGCCGATCCGGCTCCACCCCGACGCCCGGACCGCACGTTTCAGCCAACGCACCACTTTCCGGATCGTCGATGCCTTGCGCAACGGCCGCGCTCCGCTGATCCGCTACCGGAACTGGTACAGCGACGACGCCGTTGAAATCGGTCTCACCCCGGCCCACTTCAACGCCGCCTACCGCAACTACCTCGGCTGCATCAACCGCCGAGACCGCGTTGACGCCAGTACCGCAACGCGCGGGGCGGTTATCCCTGGCCGCATCGGAGACCCCACGGCGGACGCCGATTCCGACGCGGATGCCCGCCAACCGCAGCTCCCCCGGCTCCCGCCCGGCCCCAGCGCGGATATCTACTTCGCCACCGGCAGCGCCGGATTGACCCTGGACGCCATGGAACGGATCCGGCTTTTCGCCCGAGAGTTGGCTGACAACCCCCACTGGGGCATTGTGCTCTCGATCGGCTACGCCGACACCCGCGGCGACGAGGCACTCAACGAACAACTGGCCCGCCAACGCGCGGTCAACGTACGGGACCAACTGGTGCGCAAGGGCATCCCCGAAAGCCGGATTGAGGTCGAGACTCGCGTTCTGGCACGGGAGACCTTCATGGAGGCCGACGCCACGGAGTTGGCCCGCAACCGCCGGGTGGAACTGCGAACCGCGCTATAATGGCCCGGTGAGCCGACTGAAGATCCAACTACCGGACGCCCTGCCGTGCCACGTCGAACTCGATGTCCGGATCGGCGACATCAATTACGGTGGTCACCTGGGCAATGACGCTTTGCTGCGCCTGATGCACGAGGCGCGCCTCGCCATGCTCGCCGAGCACGGCTTGACTGAAATGGACTGCGGAGGCGCCGGCGTCATCATGGCCGACGCCGAGATCGCCTACCTGGCCGAAGCATTCCACCGCGACCGGCTCTGCTTCCAACTCGGTGTCGCCAATATTCGGCGCACCGGCGCCGATATTTACTACCGCGCCGTCCGCCTGGGCGACAACCGCGAGATCGCCCGCGCCCGTACCGGTATCGCCTTCTTCGACTACGAGCGCCGCAAACCCGCCCGCACTCCCGAGGCCTTCCGCACCGCCTTCGGCTAATTCCTCGCGGAGAGCCGAACCTGCCACCTCCGCCGCCCGGCGCCACTGCTAGACTCCTCAGTGGGGGCCGGCCACCATCATGCAGACGACGAGACGCGGCGCACTCCGAACGCTGGCGGCGGCGACCGCCCTCTGCGCGGTGCTGATTGCCCGCCCCGCGGCCCACGCCGCATGCTCTCCTGCCGCCGATGAAGCCCCCCGGCCCTCTATCGGACTGGCGCTCGGCGGCGGCGGCGCCCGCGGTGTCGCCCACGCTGGAGTGCTGCGGGCGCTCGAAGATATGCGCATCCCCATCGACTGCATCGCCGGCACCAGCATGGGCGCCGTCGTCGGCGGCCTCTACGCCGCCGGCCTAGCGCCCGATGAGTTGGAACGAGAATTGACTGGCATGGACTGGACGGCCATCTTTCTGGGCCGCCCGCCCCGCATCGACTGGCCCTCACACCGCCGGCGGGAAGACGTCGGCTTTCTCGCCCGATTCCCGCTCGGGGTGCGCGGGGGCGAGGTCATTCTCCCCGGAGGCCTCATTGAGGGGCAGGAGTTGGAGATAGTATTAAGGCGCCACACCGTGCGGGCCGCGCCGGGGCGTATCGATTTCGACCATCTGCCGATCCCGTTCCGAGCCCTGGCGGCCGATCTGGAGAGCGGGGAGGCAATCGTCCTTGGCGAGGGCGACTTGGCCGGGGCCATTCGAGCCAGCATCGCGATCCCCGGCGCGTTCGCACCGGTGGAGATTGGCGGGCGCCTGCTGGTCGACGGCGGGATTGCCGCCAATCTGCCCGTCGCCGCCGTCCGCGCGATGGGCGCCGATCTTGTTATTGCCGTCGATGTCGGCGCGCCGGAGACGGATCGCACCGAACTCCTCTCCGCCTTCCAGGCCCCCCGGCAAGTCACCAACCTCTTCATCCGCCAACGCACCGAGGCGCAACTCGCCTTGCTCGATCCCGATGACATTCTGATCGACGCCTCGCCCCCGGATATGGGTCCTACCGACTTTCACCAGAGCGGCGACGGCATCGCCGCCGGGGAACAAGCCGCACTGGCGGCGCACCGGGAACTCGCCCCTCACTCGCTCTCCCCCGCCGCTTTCCGCATCCACCTCCGGAGCCGCCCCACGCCCCCATCCCCACCGCCGACGGTCACTGCGGTACGAGTGGCGGACGACGGCGAGATCGCAGCACGCCTGATCCGCGAGCGGATCCGCCAACCGGTCGGGGCGCCCTTTAAACGGGAACGCCTGGAACAGGATCTGCGGCGCCTTTACGCCCTCGACTACTTCGACAGCCTCAGCTACCGCCTTGAGGAGGACGGCGCCAGCGGACACGAATTGATTATCGACGCAGTAGAGCGCCGCCGCGGCCGCCACCATCTACGTATGGGCCTGAACCTGGAAGAGGATTTCGAGGGCGGCAGCGCCTACAACCTACTGCTTCGCCACCAGCGGATGCCACTCAACAGACGAGGCGGCGAGTGGACGAACGAAGTACAGGCCGGGGAGCGCTCGCTCCTGCGCACCGCTCTGCACCTGCCGTTGGACTACCGCGGCCGCTGGTTCCTGGCCCCCGAGACCAAAGCCGAAGGCTACACCGTCGACCGTTTCACCGCGGGACAGCGCATCGCCCGCTACCGCATCCGCATGGCGGAGGCGCGGCTCGCCGTCGGACGCACGCTCTTCTACAACGCGGAGTTCCGCACCGGCGTAACCCGCACGACGGGTGAGGTACGGACACGAATCGGCGAAGTGGATACCGAGGGCGAAGGCACCTTTCATGACGGCGCCGCTTTTGCTGAATTCAGCTTCGACACCCTCGACAGCAGCGACTTCCCGACCCGCGGCCACACCGCCAGAGCAATTTGGACCCGCTCGCACGAGACGCTCGGAGCCAACACCCCGGGCCGGACCGCCTCGGCCGAATGGTTCTCCGCCGCCACGTTCCGCTCCCACACACTCGGGATCGGCGCACGTTACGATACCAGCCGGGAGCGTGAGGACACCGCCATCCACCGCCTCTTTCCACTGGGCGGATTCCTGAACCTCTCGGGCTACCGGCGCAACGAACTCTACGGCCACCACGCCGCCCTGGGCCGGCTCGTGTACTACCGTGGCGCGGGCATCGTGGACGCCCCGATCCATTTGCCGATCTATCTCGGCGGCTCTCTCGAGGCCGGGAATGTCTGGGACGACCGCGCCGAGATCTCCAGCCGCGACCTTCGCCGCTCCGGCAGCCTCTTTATCGGCGCGGACACCGCCTTCGGCCCGCTCTACCTGGCGTTAGGCCGTACCCGCGAGGGCCGCACGGCGTTTTACTTCTACTTGGGGCGAACATTTTGAAGTGGTAGCGGTTCTTGGGTCATCAACGTGCCATTCATGGCCTTGTCTCTGCCTACATCACGGGCAGACCTGCCGCTTTCCACTCCGGATACCCTTCCTCGAAGCGTCTTACCCGATATCCCAACTGCCGTAGGCGCTGGACGGCTTCATGCGAGAGCGCGCAATAGGGGCCTCGGCAGTAGGCAACGATCTCCTTGTCGCGGGGCAAGCTGTCGAGCATTGCCTCCAATTGCTCCAGCGGGATGTTGATCGCCTCCGGCAGGTGGCCCGCCCGATATTCGTCCTCGGGGCGCACGTCGAGCAGAGCCACCTTGCCGCGCTCCAGTGAGGCCAGAAGCTCACGACTCGATACGGCTTCCAGGGCCCCACTTGCATCGTCTTCGGCGAACAACTGGCTGACTAGCCGCTCCATCTCCGCCAGGTTGGTCTCGGCCACCTGGCGGAGCAGGCCCAGCAGGTTGACGATCCGCTCGTCGGTCAGGCGGTAGATCATCTGCTTGCCTAAGCGGCTGGCGGTCACCAGGCCGGCTCGCCGGAGCTGCTGAAGGTGCTGTGACGCGTTACCGATGGAGAGGTCGGTGGCTGTGGCCAGTGTCTCCACGGCGGCGCTGGACTGCGCCAGCCGTTCGAGAAGCGCCAGGCGGTGACCATTGCCCAGGGCGCGTGCCACCTGGGCCAGCGTATCGAAGAGATCCTGTTGTGAGGCCATCGCTGTCCCCCATGAATGATGCGGCAGGGTAACCAACCGCTTGACATTAGGCTAGCATATTTCCAATATTCTATTGATCCATTGAATTAACTAAGAAGAAAGCGCTGTGAACAGCCTTATCACCATCAACGATCCGCCCTATGGCGCCGAGCGCAGCACCATGGACACCCTGGCCGAAGCCACCGAGCGGGCCTACAAGGTACTGGTCTTCTGATCCTCGCTTTCGAACTCGCCGGCGCTGCCCGATCAGCTTTCGCCTACCTGCCAACAAGGAGCTCCGCCAATGTCGACGCTGCCCCATGAAAAGCCTAACGTGGCCATCCTGGTCACCGGCCAGACCCTGTTCATGATCGCCATGGTTACGGTGATGACCTTGAGCGGCGTGGTCGGTCAGCAGCTTGCCCCCGATCCGGCGCTGGCCACCCTGCCCATCGCCATGATGATGATGGGCACTGTAGTCTCGACGCTGCCGGCCTCGCTGTTCATGAAACGGGTAGGCCGACGCCTCGGCTTCATAACCGGGGCCACCCTGGGCGGCGTGGGTGGCGGGCTGGTCAGCTTTGGCGGGATCGCCATGGATTCGTTCTGGCTGTTCTGCGCCGGCAACCTGCTGCTCGGTCTCTATCAGGGCTTTGCCATGTATTACCGCTTCGCCGCAGTGGATGTGGCCAGCCCAGCATTTCGCAGTCAGGCTATTTCCTTCGTGATGGCCGGCGGCGTGGTAGCGGCCTTCCTCGGCCCCTGGAACGCCAGCGCGGCGCAGCACTTGGTCGCCAACGTTCCCTCGGGAGGCCCCTATCTGGTGATCGCCATCCTCGCCCTGGTGGCCATCGGCCTGTTGACCCAACTGCGCGTACCCGCCAGCGGCGAACCGCAGCCAGGTGATACTTCCCGCCCGATGAGCGTCATTGCCGGCCAGCCTGGCTTTCTGGTGGCGGTGCTGGCTGGGGCCGTCGGCTACGCGGTCATGATCCTGGTGATGACCGCCACGCCACTGGCGATGCGTGCCAACGACTTCACGATGAGCCAGGTGGCATTCATCATGCAGTCCCACGTACTGGGCATGTTCGCCCCGTCGTTCTTTACCGGCAGCCTGATTGCGCGCTTCGGCGTGGACCGTATCCTGCTGACAGGGGCCGCGCTGCTGGCCGGTTCGGCGATTGTCGCCACGCTGGACCAGGGGCTCGCCTACTTCTGGGTGGCGCTGGTGCTGCTGGGCATCGGCTGGAACTTCCTGTTCATCGGCGGCAGCACCCTGCTCTCTACCGTCCATTCAGAGTCCGAACGCGGCAAGGTGCAGGGCATCAATGACCTGATTATCTTCTCGCTGGTGGCCATCGGCTCACTAATGGCCGGGCAACTGCTGCATCGGCTGGGTTGGGAATCGCTCAACCTGGCGATGCTGCCGCCGGTGCTGCTGGTGGCCTTGGCGATCTTGTGGTGGAAAAGCCGCCAACCACTGGTCAGCCAGAAAGCGTAATACGCCTGTCTAGCGAATCAGTGCCGGGGCGTCGACTCTGACGCCCCGGCCGCCCTCTTGGATCTCGGAAGGCGTATCGCTAGCTCAAGCAGGAAAGACGTTGCCATGCCTGGATCAGGCACTCGGCCGCGCGGTCAATGTCGTCAAGGGGAGTTTCCCAGCCCACCGAAAAGCGCACCGCCCCTAGCGCCCTTTCGGTGGTTAGCCCCATGGCCCCCAGCACGCCGCTGGGGGCCGCCTGGTCGGCATGACAGGCCGAGCCGACGGAAGCCGCCACCGCTCTCTCAACCGCTTTCAGCAGCGCGCGCCCCTCGACACCCGGGAAGGAAACGTTGAGCGTATTGGGCAGGCGATGCGTCTCATGACCGTTAAGCGCCAGCCCCGGAATGTCTCGACGCAGGCACTCATGCAGCCGATCGCGCCGTGCCTGAAGCTCACCCACCCCGGCGGCCAGGCGCTGCGCGGCCAGCTCGGCGGCGGCCCCCAACCCCACGATCGCCGGCACGTTCTCGGTGCCGGGCCGCAGCCCGTGCTCGTGGCCGGCACCGAACAGAATGCGCCGAATGGGCGTACCAGAGCGTACATGGAGGGCGCCGATACCCTTGCTGGCCTGGAATTTGTGCCCGGCCAGGGTGAACAGGTCGACCCCCAGCGCTTCGACATCCACCGGCACCTTGCCCACTGCCTGAGCGGCATCGGTATGCAGCAGCGTAGCCGAGCCGGCCAGGCGGGCCGCGATATCGGTCAGCGGTTGCAGGGTGCCCACCTCATTGTTGGCCAGCATGATCGAGACGAGCACCGTATCGGGCCGCACCGCGGCCATCACCTCGTCGACCGAAACGCGCCCGGCGGCGTCCACCGGCACCACGCTGAGCTCCCAACCCTGCGTTTCGAGGTGACGGGCCGGTTCCATCACCGCCGGGTGTTCGACGGCACTGATTACCAGATGGCGCCTGTTTGCCGGGGCGGCCGCCGCCACGCCCAGCAGGGCGAGGTTGTTGGCCTCGGTGGCACAGCCGGTCATCACCAGACTGTCTACGCTCGCCCCGATCAGCCGAGCTACCGACTCGCGTGCGGTCGAGAGCTGGGCTGCAGCCTCCTGCCCTTGCCGATAGGGCGAAGACGGATTGCCGTAGCACTCCTCCAGCGCACGAGCCGTGGCGGCTACCACGGGCCCGGCCACCGGCGTGGTGGCGTTGTGATCGAGATAGATGGGTGTCGTCATGTCAGTGCCTATTCCAGGTCAGCGATCAGATCGGCGCCGTCTTCCAGGCCCACGGAGAGCCGCAGCAGACCGGGGTAGTAGACCCGGCGGACCCGTACCACCAACGTGCGCAGGCTGCGCGCCAACAGAAGCCCAGGCCATCTAAGCGCCTTCGAGGCCCGCCAATGTCTATTCCAGAGCGAAGATAGCGGGATTGAGCCCGTAGCGATACCGAGTTGACAACAAGATCACTCAATTATACGCTCTATTTATCGATGGAATGAGGGAATGATGTTCATTGGACCTTATGCCTTGCTCGATAGAGCAGGCTTCCGTGACGGAGGAATAGAAATCATGGTGATTGACGTATCCACACAGGACTTCGAACCGAAAGTACTCGGCAGCGACAAACCGGTACTGGTAGATTTCTGGGCGCCCTGGTGTG
>SKJZ01000115.1 GCA_007121755.1 Halorhodospira sp.
AAGAACCTCCAAAAGATTAGCAACATTGACTCACCGCAACATTGACTCACTCTACGGCAAACATTGCCGTAGAGTTACTATGCTACGCTCCCCGCGTATCCATCAGTCAGCTACCATACCGGCCATGGAAACAGTCGACACCGTCATTCACGCCCGCTGGGTAGTACCCGTGGAGCCCCACGACACCATACTGGAGAACCACGGCGTGGCGATCCGCGGTGGCCGCATCGTCGAGGTCGCTGCGAGCGCCGCCCTCGACGAGCGCTACCGTGCCGAGAGCACCCGCCGCCTCGACGACCACCTCCTGATCCCCGGCCTGATCAACGCCCACACCCACGCCTCGATGAGCCTGCTGCGCGGCATGGCGGACGATCTGCCATTGATGACCTGGCTCACCGAGCACATCTGGCCGGCGGAGCAGCGGTGGGTAAGCGAGCACTTCGTCCGCGACGGCAGCACCCTGGCCATGGCGGAGATGCTGCTGGGCGGCGTGACCTGCTTCAACGACATGTACTTCTTTCCGGAGATCACCGCCCAGACGGCCCACCAGATCGGTATGCGCGCGGTGCTCGGAATGATCGTCATCGATGTCCCCAGCGCGTACGGTGACGGACCGGAGGACTATTTGGAGAAGGGGCTGGCCTTCCACGACGCCTATAAGGACGACCCGTTGGTCCGCGCCATCTTCGCCCCCCACGCGCCGTATACCGTATCGAGCCGGTGGCTGGAGCGGATTCACACCTACTCCGAGGAACTGGAACTCCCGGTGCATATCCACGTCCACGAGACCGCCGGCGAGGTCCAGAACAGCCTGCGGGAAACCGGCAAACGGCCACTGCAACACCTGGATGAGCTGGGCCTGATCTCGCCGATGCTCCTGGCCGTTCACGCAACGCAAATGGAAGAACGGGAGATGGAACGGCTGGCCGGGGCCGGTGCCCACGTTATCCACTGCCCTGAGTCGAATCTGAAGCTTAACAGCGGCTTCTGCCCGGCGGCGCGGTTGATGGAGCACGGGATCAACGTCGCCCTGGGGACGGACGGCGCGGCCGGCAACAACGACCTCGATCTGATCGGAGAGATGCGCACCGCCGCTCTGTTGGGCAAGGCCGTGGCTAATAACCCCGCGGCGCTGCCGGCCACCACCGTGCTGCGCATGGCGACCCTGGACGGCGCCCGCGCCTTGGGCCTGGACGATGTGGCCGGCTCGCTGGAGCCGGGCAAGTTCGCCGACCTGACCGCGGTCTCCTTGGCCGAACTGGATGTCCAGCCGGTCTACAACCCGGTCTCCCAATTGGTCTACGCCGCAACGCGGCGCCACGTGACCGACGTCTGGGTGGCCGGACGCCCGCTGGTCCAGGAGCGCCGCTTGACCACGGTAGACGCCGTCGAGGCCGTGGCGAAGGCGGATGAGTGGCGCCGACGCATCACCGGCGAGGACGCCGGCCGACACACAATGAAAGCCACCGAGGGCGGAGAAGCGTGAGCGGAGAACAGCGGACACCATCCGGGTCCGGCGACCCCGCCGGTGCATGGAACGAAGACCGGGACGAGACCGCCCGCTTCAACGAGGCCGGTGACTGGTGGGATCCCGACGGCCCGCTGCGCCCGCTGCACGATCTCAACCCCACCCGCTTGGCGTGGGTGGAGCAGCGCCTGGGCGGCCTCGGCGGCAAACGGATCGTCGATGTCGGCTGCGGCGGCGGCCTGCTCGCCGAGGCACTGGCGGAGCGCGGCGCGGAGGTTCTGGGCATCGACGCCGCCCGGCAGGCGTTACAGACAGCCAAACTCCACGCCATGGAGACGGGAACGGAGAACATCGCCTACCGCCACTGCACGGTGGAAGAGCTGGCAGATGAACACCCCGGGGAGTTCGATGCGGTGACGTGCATGGAGATGCTGGAGCACGTGCCTGATCCGGCATCGGTGGTGCGCGCCTGCGCCCGACTGGTCCGTGACGGCGGGGATATCTGCCTGTCCACGCTCAACCGAACCCCCGCGGCCTATCTGCTCGGGATCTGCACGGCGGAGTATGTTCTGGGACTACTCCCCCGTGGCACGCACCGCTACGACCGCTTTATCCGCCCGTCGGAGCTTGCCGCGTGGGGCCGCGAAGCCGGCGCTGACATGAAGGAGTTAGCCGGGATCGGCTACAACCCCTTTTCGCGGCGGACTTGGATTACCGCCGATGTCAGCGTCAACTACCTCGTCCATCTGCGTAAGGAATGAACGCCGTTCTCTTCGACCTGGACGGCACGCTGGTCGACACGGCGCCCGACCTGATCCACTGCCTAGGCGAGGTTCTGGCCGCTGAAGGCTGGCCGCCGGCCCCGCCCGAAGCCGTCCGGGCCACCGTCTCCCACGGCGCCGCGGTCATGGTCCAACAGGCATTCTCGCTCGCCCCGGACGACGCCCGCACGGCGCGTCTGGCCCGGGCTGTGGTGGAGCGTTACCGGCACTCCTTAACCGTGCGCAGCCGGCCCTTTCCCGGTGTGGCGGAGGTGTTGTCCGCGCTCCAAGGGGCCGGGGTTCCGTGGGGGGTGGTCACCAACAAGCCGGCGGCGCTGGCCCGGCCATTGCTGGAGGCGCTCGATCTGCACGCCGCCGCGGTGGTCTGCGGGGACGATCTACCCCGCGCCAAACCTTACCCCGACCCCATTTTCGCGGCGGCGGAGGAGCTGGGGGTGGCGCCCGCCGACTGCCTGACCATCGGCGACGCCCGCCGGGATATCGAGGCGGCGACACGGGCGGGGGCCGGCGCGCTAGCTGCCCTCTTTGGCTATCTCCACGCCGGTGACGACCCCGCTACCTGGGGAGCCCACGGCCTGATCCGGACGCCGGAGGAGATCCTGGCGTGGCTGGCGGCTCCCCCGGCAGCGGCTGGTTTTTCGAGATCCCCCGTTAGATATCGCGATGCTTCAAGGCGTCCGGCTGCAAGATGAGGATGCGGCGGCGGCCCAACTCGACCATGCCCTGCTCCTCCCACTGGCTGAGGATGCGGCTGACCGAGTAGAGCGTCGTTCCGGTCATCTCCGCCAAGTCCTGCCGGCTGACCGGATCCTCCAGTAGAATCCCACCCCGGTACTCCCGACCCGCCTGGGCGGCGAGCCGCAGGATAACCGCCGCCAGCCGCTCCGGCACCCGCCCGGTGGCGACCTCGTGGTGGGCGCTCAGATTCTCCCGCATGTAGCTGGCCATCACCTCCATGAGGTTCATTGCCAAGCGGGGAATGCCCTTCATCAACTGCATGGCCTGTTGGCGCGGCCAAGCCAAGACGTGCGTCGGATCGATACTCCTTGCCGTCACCGGGTAGACCGCCTGCTCATCCAGGCCCGCCACCGCGGCGAAGGGATCTCCGGCCCGGAGGAAGCGGTTGATGGTCTCCCGCCCCTCTTCGCTGCAGGTCAGAAGCTTCACTCTGCCGGAGAGCACCATATAAAGGCACTCCGCCGACTGCCCTTGATGAAACAGTGTCTCGCCGGCCCCGTAGCGCTCGAACCGGGCGCACTCCACTACCAGCAGGCGCTCGTTCTCCGTCAGGCCACGCAACAGGGCGTTGTCCCGCCGATTCCTTACGGCTGCCTTCTCTGCCGCCGGGTCGACGACCGGACTGCGTCCTCCGCCCATGAGAACCTCCCTCGATTCGCCGATTCGAACATGAATAAACCAATCCCGACTGTACCCGTGAGTTAAGCGACCGTCCACGATGTGCGGCATGGAGACGCACCTCATTGGGGCTGCAAGTCACAAGTCTCGTTCACGCGGAGCGGCGGAGGAGATGTTGCCGAGAGGCGGACGGCGGTGTAGCGTTGCGGCCACCACCTCCACCCGGAGCCGGATCGTTGTGATATCCGAACAGACTGTCAGCGCCGACTATCAACCCACTCCCAACCTCCTGGCCGGACGCGTGATACTGGTCACCGGGGCCACCGGAGGCATCGGCCACGCGGTGAGCCGCCGGCTGGCCGCAGCCGGCGCCACCGTGGTTTTACTCGGCCGGGAGATCAAGAGATTGGAAGCGGTCTACGACGAGTTGACCGAAATCGGCCCCGAACCGGCGATCTATCCGATGAACCTGGAGGGGGCCACCTTCGACCACTACCCGGAACTGGCGGACACCATCGGCGAGCAACTGGGCCGCCTCGACGGCATCCTCCACGCCGCCGCCGTCCTCGGCAGGCCGTCGCCGGTGGAGCTCTACGATGTCGAGGCGTGGTACCGGACACTGCAGGTCAATCTCAACGCCCCGTTCATGTTGACGCGGGCGTGCCTGCCGCTGCTGCGCAAGTCGCCCGACGCCTCCCTGGTCTTCACCTCCGACACCATCGGGCGCGACGGCGGCCCGTACTGGGGCGCGTACGGGGTCTCCAAGGCGGGGCTGGAAGGGCTGATGCGGATCCTCGCCGCTGAGCTGGCCGACACCACCCCGGTACGGGTCAACTCTATTGACCCCGGCCCGGTGGCGACCCAGTTCCGGCGCGATGCCTACCCCTCGGAGGAGGCCGGACTGCACCCGCTGCCGGAGCATGTGGCGGGGGCCTTCTTGTGGCTCCTCGGGCCAGAGAGCGCCGAGGTCCACGGCCAAGCGCTGACCGTTGCGCCGTCGCGGAAGTGACCGCGCGGGGCCGCCCGAAGAAGCGTGGCGGCGGCCTGTCCGGCGGACGGTTCCACCACCTCCTGGCGTCGCTGCGCGGCCACCACGGGCCGCAGCACTGGTGGCCGGCCGAGACTCCTTTCGAAGTGATGGTGGGCGCGGTACTGACCCAGAACACCGCCTGGACCAACGTCGAGCGCGCCATCGCCAACCTGCGCGCCCGCCGTTTGCTCGACGCCGAGGCCATCCTGGCCGTCCCGGCCGAAGAGTTGGCGGATGCTATCCGGCCTTCCGGCTACTTCAACATCAAGGCGCAACGGCTGCGCAACCTCTGCGCCGCCTACGTCGAGGAAGGCGGCCACAGCGGGCTGGCGCGGCTCGACACCGCAGCCTTGCGGGATCGTCTGCTCGCGGTCAACGGCGTCGGCCCCGAGACCGCCGACGATATCGTCCTCTACGCCTTTTCTCGGCCGGTCTTCGTCATCGACGCTTACACTCGCCGCATTCTCTCCCGGCTGGGCTGGATCGGGGGTGATGAGCCTTACGATGAGTTGCAGGGTATGGTGGAATCGGTACTGACGGACGACGTGGGCGCCTTGAACGAACTCCACGCCCTCTTTGTCGCTCACGGCAAAGAGATCTGCCGCCCCAGACCCCGGTGCGAAGGCTGCCCTCTCCACACCGACTGTCCGCAACTGGGCGCCGAGCCTTACTAATCTTACGAAGAGCATCGCCGGGGTGGTGGCCCCGTTAAGGGTGTCGGTCGCCAGGACGGCGACCGTCAAGCCTCCAGGGACGGACTTGCGGCGTCCCTTAACGGGGCCACCACCCCGGCGATGCTCTTCGTAAGATTAGCAAGGGCTTGCAGAAGCCTTGCGCGGCCCCGCGCCGCCCGAATCACCGACGACGCCGAGGCCGCTGTGCCCGGCGGGACGGGCGCCGCGGCGGCGGCTCCAGTCCCGCGTTACGGTAGAGGATCTCCTTCTCATGGTCGGCCAACTCCCGGAACCGCCCCCGCCGCAAATCACGAGGCAAGACCACCGGCCCGTACCGTACCCGGATGAGCCGGCTTACCTTCACCTCCTGCGACTCCCAAAGCCGCCGTACCTCCCGGTTGCGCCCCTCCTTCACGATAACGTGGTACCAGGCATTTCCCGCCTCCGTCGGCTCATCCAACGGCATCCCCGACTCGACCACCTCGAAGTGCGCCGGCCCGTCGTCCAGCTCCACGCCACTGACCAACCGCCGGACCATCTCCTCGGTGACCTCGCCGTAGATCCGGCAGGCATACTCCCGCTCCACCTCCCGCGAAGGGTGCATCAGCGCGTGCGCCAACTCTCCGTCGGTGGTAAAGAGCAACAAACCCTGGCTGTTGAGATCGAGACGGCCGACCGCGATCCAGCGGCCGCGCACCTTCGGCAACCGGCGAAAAACCGTCGGCCGACCCTCGGGATCGGAGCGGGTAATCAACTCCCCCTCGGGCTTGTTGTAGATCAACACGCGCCGCGGCGGATCACGCTGGATGCGCTGGATGGTCCGGCCGTCCAGCTCTACATGGGCGCGGGCGGTCACCCGGTCGCCGAGGCTCGCCACACTACCGTCCACAGTGACACGGCCGGCAGCGATAACCGCCTCCAATTCACGGCGCGACCCCAGCCCGGCCCGGGCCAGGACCTTCTGGAGCTTCTCGCCCTCGCGAGGTGTCTCGTCGCTATCGTTCACGAACGCCCTTCTCCGGTACCGTCCGTCTCCCCATCGCCGCCGCGCTCGTCCGCGGTGGCGTCCTCGGTATCCGTCCCGGCATCATCGATTTCGTCATCACGCCCACCGTCATTGTCCCCGTCGTCCGGCACCGCCTCATCGTCCTGCTCTGGCAAGCGCAGATCGAGTTCCAAGTGTGCCTGATCGGGGTCTTGCAGTGTCGCCAGGTCGGGCAGGTTGTCGAGCGAACGCAGATTGAAATGCTCCAGGAAGGCGCGCGTGGTCGCATACATCGCCGGCCGTCCAGGCATATCCTTGCGACCCACCACGCGAATCCAGCCGCGCTCCTCCAGCGTACGCACAATCGACGTGCTTACGGTAACGCCGCGCACCTGTTCGATCTCGCCGCGGGTGATCGGCTGGCGGTAGGCGATCAGTGCCAACGTCTCCAGCAGTGCCCGCGAGTAGCGCGCCGGTTTCTCCTCCCACAGGCGCGACAACCACGGCGACAACTCCGACCGCACCTGAATGCGATACCCGCCGGCGACCTCCCGAACCTCGATCCCCCGGTCGGCGTAATCGCTACTTAATTCCGCAATGACACGGCGGACTTCCTCCCGGCCGGGGGCCTCGCCGGCCTCGAACAGCCCCTGGAGGCGATCAATGGTGAGCGCCTCGCCGGCGGCCATGAGGGCGGCCTCGATTATGCTTTTCACTTTCGGTTGCAAGGCATCACCATTGGCCCCGCACTCGCCCAGTGCGGCGCGGGAAGGTCGAACGGCCAGCCGGGCGCGCCCAAATCAACGGGCACGCACATAGATCGGAGCCAGCGGCTCATTTTGGACCAACTCCACCAGCGATTCACGCACCAGTTCCAGCAACGCCAGGAAGGTCACCACCACGCCGGCCCGCCCCTTCTCCACGGGTAGGATCTCCGTGAAGGTGCAGTAGTGCTCTCCGGAAATCCGCACCAGGATCTCGCTCATCCGCTCGCGCACGCTCAGGTTTTCGCGCTTAACATGGTGGTGCTCGCTTAGCCGAGCCCGGCGCATCACCTCCGCCAGCGCCAACAACAACTCCCGCAACCCGACATCCGGCGGCCGCTGTTGTGGATGGCAATCCGGCGCCCCGACATAGCTCAACAAGGTGTCGCGCCCGACCCGCGGCATGGCGTCGAGCTGTTCGGCGGCCTGCTTGAAACGCTCGTACTCCTGGAGGCGGCGGATCAATTCGGCCCGCGGGTCCACATCCTCCTCTTCCGGCGCCGCCGGTGGCCGCGGCAGAAGCATGCGCGACTTGATCTCGGCCAGCATGGCGGCCATGACCAGGTACTCCGCGGCCAACTCCAACCGCAACTCCTGCATCAACTCCACGTACATAATGTATTGCCGCGTGATCTCGGCAATGGGGATATCGAGGATATCGAGGTTCTGCCGCCGGATCAGATAGAGCAGCAGATCGAGCGGCCCCTCGAAGGTCTCCAAGAAGACTTCCAGCGCGTCCGGCGGAATGTAGAGATCGTGGGGCAGCTGCTCGACCGCCTCACCGGCCACGCGGGCGACGGCGGCCGCAGCCCCC
>SKJZ01000054.1 GCA_007121755.1 Halorhodospira sp.
AAAAACCGGTGTCCCGGGTGGGGGGGGCGCCCATCCAGGGACGCCGTAAATCCTTCCCTGGAGGCTTGACGGCCGCCGTCCAGGCGGCCGACACCCTGGATGGGCGCCCCGCCACCCCGGACACCGGTTTTTCGAGCTTCCCGTAGGGAGCTTACGAACCTTCCGGAAAGTATTGCCGGAAGGTTCGTCGCGGTAGCATCAGTAACTAACTCCGGCCGTACGTATCCTCGAAGCGGACGATATCGTCCTCTTCCAAGTACGGCCCGGACTGGATCTCGATGATCTGAAGCGGGATCTTCCCCGGGTTCTCCAAACGGTGGCAGTGCGTCTTGGCGATATAGGTCGACTGATTCTCCTCCAAGTAAACATCCTCTTGCCCGTTGACAATCCGGGCGGTGCCCGCGATTACCACCCAGTGCTCCGAGCGGTGGTAGTGCATCTGCAGCGACAGCCGCCCGCCCGGCTTCACCATGATGCGCTTGATCTTATACCCCGGCCCCTCCTCGAGGATCGTATAGCTGCCCCACGGGCGGTGCGTTGTAAGGTGGATCTCGGTCAAATGGGGGTAGCGGTCGCACACCCGCGCCACCAAGTGCTTAAGATCGGCCAGCCGCTCGCGCGGACAGACCAGGGTCGCATCCCGCGTCTGAACCACGGCCATCCCCTCCACCCCGAGAGCGGCGATCAGGCCGCCGCCGTCGCTCCAGAACAGGTTCCGGCGGGACTCGACCGGCAGCGCCGGCCCCTTCACCGCGTTGCCGTCGCTGTCCTTGTCCCGCGCCTGGTAGAGCGCCTCCCAACTGCCTAGATCGCTCCACTCCATCTCGACCGGCACCACGGCCACGGCCTCGGTGCGCTCCACCAAGCCGTGGTCGATGGAGACCTCCGGCAGGGCCGCGTACTCGGCGGGCGACGGCTCTCCGCCCCCCTCCGCCAACTCCATAACGGCGGCGGCGAGAGCGGGCTGGTGCCGTTGGAGCAGATCCATGAAACGGTCGGCCCGGAAGACGAACATGCCGCCGTTCCAGTAGTAGCCGCCGTGCTTTAGAAAGCCCTCGGCGGTCCGACGGTCGGGCTTCTCAACGAACCGCTCCACCCGCTGCACGCCGTCCATCAACGGCGGTCCCGCTTCGATATAGCCGAAGCCGGTGGCCGGCTCGCTGGGCCGCATGCCGAACAGGGTCAAATAGCCGGCCTCCGCCGCCACTTCCGCGTCGGCCCAGGCGGCACGGAAGGCCTCGGGGTAGCCGACCAGGTGGTCCGACGAGAAGGCCCCCACCAAGGCGTCCGGAGTCTCGCGGGCGATCCCGGCCACGGCCCACGCGATAGCGGGGAGGGTGTTGCGGCCCAACGGTTCGGCCAATACCCGGTCGGCCAGCGCCGGGGCCACGCCGTGCAACTGCCCCATCACCTCGAAACGGTGATCGTCTTGGGTCACCGTGGTGATGCGGCTGGAGTCGACCATCGGCAACAGCCGCCGCGCTGTCTCCTGCAGCAGCGTCTCTTCGCCGTTGAGGGCCAATAGCTGTTTCGGCATCGTCGACCGGGACATTGGCCACAAACGGGTTCCCGAGCCGCCGGCGAGGATCAACGCGTGGCGGCGGAGGCCGAGGTTGGGCAACGGTAGCGCGGTTACGGTGTTCATCGGTCACTCCCCGTCTCTGTCTTTTGCCCGGGCCAGAATGGCCTTATGGAACAGGTGCCGGGCCAACAACCACGGCGGCATTTTCAGCCAGTGCCCCCGCAGGAAAAGCACCCCACGAGCCACGGCGTCGCGGCCACCGGTGGACGACGCGGCGCGCGGCCGGAAGCCGCCGTCGAACGCGGCGTCGAGAACGGCGAGCCGGAGCGGGCCCGGCCCGGCCAGGCGCAGCCTCGCGGCGGCTTCGTCCGGCACCGGCGTCGCGAACCGGCGCGCCGCATGGCGCAGGGCGTAAAAGAGCAGCCGGCCGAGGTCGAGCGCTTCCGCCTCTTCCAGCAGGTGGAGCCAGAACTGCTCGCCGTCGCGGGCGGCGAAACAACCCGCTAGGCAGTGAATGTCGTAGAGGTCGCGCAGCGCCAGATCCCACTCGGTCTCGGAGAAGAGGTGCGCGGCGGCGTGCAAGACCATGTGGGCTGGGCAGAGCACGCGGTAGGCCGGCCAGCCCGGCACCGGCACGGCCTGTTCCAGCAACCGCGCCGGATCGGGGTGGACGGCGAAGGTCTCCGGCACGATGTTGTGGTGGATATCGAGGGTGGAGCCGCGCCGCGCGTGCCGCATCGGCGGCAGTTCGTGCATCCACCGCCGGTAGTAGCGCTGGTCGTACGCGTCGAGATGGGAGGAGACCCACCCCTTCCACCCCAGCAGACTTTCGACACGGGGCAGCCGGTCCCGTGGAAAGAGCAGATCGACGTCGTTGGCGATCCGTCCAGCGGCATTGGGCAGACCGGCGGCCACGTAGGCGGCCCCCTTGAGCAGTACCGGTGCGGCGTCGAGCCGCGAC
The DNA here is from genome assembly GCA_007121755.1 of Halorhodospira sp. Classification (GTDB taxonomy): domain Bacteria; phylum Pseudomonadota; class Gammaproteobacteria; order Nitrococcales; family Halorhodospiraceae; genus SKYL01. The sequence continues at coordinate 2,484 of SKJZ01000054.1, forward strand.
AGCGGCTCCTCCAGACACTCCAGCTCCCACGCCAGGGCCAGGGCGTTACCCCGCGCCACCCGGCGGGCTCCGCTGAGGTGGCGGCGCGGCCGCTCCGGCACCGCGTCCCACCCCACGCTCTCCCGCGCCAGGTGGGCGACGGCACCGAGCAACGCCGTCTCCCGGGCGCGGCGCACCACCACATCCCACCCGGCCAGATCCAAGCCAGCCAGCAACCGCGGCTGCGCCAGAACGGCACTCAGCGGATCAGCGGGCCGGCGGTTCAATCCGGCCGAGGGTCTCCACTGCGTCATCCAACCGGCTGTAGACGAAGTCATAGGTCCGGCTCCGCTCCAAGAGATCGGCGGTTCGCTCAAAGGCGGTCCTGCCCAGGGCCGCGTAATTGAACGATTGGGTAACCAGGCGCATAAACGCGCTGCCTTTATCCCGAAACGACAGACGGGTCGCCGCGCCGGGCTCGAATCGGGGGAAGATCAACCAGGCCGGCCGCGCCGGCTCGCGCATCCGGGCCACGCTGTCCGCCGGGGGGCGCATGTGGGCGACGGCCCCCTTCACGGTGTCCCGGCACGGCGGACTGATGAACGCGTCCGGCGCGAAGGCGCGGACGGCATCGATGGACTCGTTCTTCAGGCTGACGGGACGCGCCATGCCGTGGACGAGCCCCGTCTCCGGATCGAGCAGCGCCGTCTCATCGGAGAGCAGACGCCAACCGCGGGACACCAGCGCGGCGCACAGCGTGCTCTTGCCGGCTCCCGGCGGCGCCGCCAACAGCGCCGCACGCCCCCGCTTGGCCACCACCGCGGCGTGAAACATCACGTAGTGGTGGGCGTAGCCGGCAACGCACCAGTTCAGGCCCCACTCCAACATCGGGAAGGCCTGGTGGCGGGCCAGCGGCTTGAAGATACTGCGGCCATCGACAAAAAACCGCGCCTGCGGCCGGAACCACCGCCGCACACCGCCGGACGCAGCGACGCGCACATGAAAATCGGCGAATCCACTGCCCTCCGCAGCGGGAAAGTCGGCGTAGAGGGTTTGCAGCCCCCGGCGCACCGAATCGAGCGTGGAGCGGATGCGAGTCACGAAGGGGCCGGTCTCCAGATCGAGCCCCTCCCCCGCCAACGCCCCGCGCAGGCGGCCTGCGTCCAGCTCGCCCACAGTCACCGGCGTTCCCGGAGCACTAGGTCGAGAGCGCACAATTGCTCTAACGCCTCCGCGACATCGGCATCGATATCGTCCGGCGCCGCACCCAGCGCCGAGGCGGCCCCCCGCAGCAATCCGCGGTATTCATCGCACGGCGGGTCGAGACGCACCAAGCGGCTCATTACGGCGGCCGCCGCGTCGCCAAGCAGGTGGGTATCCCCCGACTTCTCGTGGTAGGCCAGGGTGGCCGAGCCCACGCGCCGCACGACCGCCGCCCCGCTCAAAACCCACGCCCCACGCTCATCACCGGGGCCGTCACTATCCATTGGGAGTGAGCCACGCCCCGAAATAGACGGAGTCCCAAGTGCTCTCCAGGAAGGTCGCCACCTCCTCCTCCGAGAGCACGTCGCCCGTGCTGGTGACGTAGACCCCATTCCGGATTGTCGTCTCGACGATCTCGCGCACCAGCGCCTCGGAGAGGTCGTAGGCCGCGATATACTTGGCGTTCAGCAACGCGGTCACGGCAAACCGGCCGAACCGGGCCGAGTGGCCGCCGCGCAGATTGATCACCTCCCACAGCGTCAAGCCGTCAAAGGCGGAGTGCGAGAGGCCGGGATCGAAGCCGTACGCGGAGAAGAACATCTCGTCGTGGTGCGCCTCCCATGAAAGGCTCCCCGCGCCACCGCCAGGGTTTCCCCAATAGCCGGGGCTGCGGCCGCCGCACTCCCACTCGGGGTGGCGCGACGTGTTGCCGGAGGCCCAGCCCGATGGCGTACACTGCCCCCCTCCCGTCGCCGCCCGCAGGGCGCCGCCCGGCAGGGTAATCAGGACCGGCGCGCCGGTCAGGGCCAGCCGGCCGAACCGGCGCCGCGACAGCCCGCGGCGCGGCAATTCGCGCCGCTGCTCACCGCCGGACCCCTCGCGCAGACCACGAGGCGGCGATGGCTGCGTATCGTCTTGGCGACCTTCCCGATCCATTCAATCTCTCCTCCACCGGGCGGCACGCGTACCGCGGAACAAGGGCCTTTGAAATCTTTTCCTTACCTTTCTGAAAGTCTATGCGTTCGGCGGCCGGCGCGTGCGCGAATAGAGCGACCGGCCCGTCCAACCGAAATCAAGACATAATCACCGGATATCGTTGGAGTTTTTTATCTCGTGGCGATTGTGCCGGGGCCCTTCGTGGCGGCGGTGTAAAGTTCATTGACGAGCGCGAGGGGCAGCGGAGTCCGCGGAGCGCCGGGCGCGCAAGATAAACGAGTGGCTCAACAGCGCGCCCAGCGGCGGCACCGCTTGCAGCAGCCAGCGGCATGCCGGGCTCTCCAACAACCCCTGGAACCTCTGCAACCGGGACGGCAGGATCGGCATCCAGTGCCAAGCGACCGGCTCCAGCCCGGCCCGCCGCGCGGCGGCGCGAAACGCCGACGGGGTATCGTAGCGAAGATGGGGCGGCCGCCCGGCCCACCGCCGCCGCCACTCGGCGATCGCCGTGGGTCCGCAACGGGCGTTCAGCGCGTCCACCCAAACCTCGCCGCCGGGCCGCACCACCCGGCGCAGTTCAGCCAGGGCGGCCTCCGGACCGGCCAGCGCCTGCATGACGCCGAAGCAGAGCGCCCCGTCCACCACCCCATCCCGCACCGGCAGCCGCCGGGCATCGGCCGCCACCCACGCGATTCCGGCGGGGCTGCGTTGACCTGCCTTGCCCAGAGAAGGGACGGAGTAGTCGAGCCCGGCGACCCGGTGGCCCGCGCGTTGCAGAAGACGGCTGTAAACGCCGGAACCGCAGCCCACGTCGAGCCAACAACCGGCGGGACGATCCTCCTCGGCCTCCCAGTGCAGCCGGAACTGCCGAACCCGTGTGCGCAACCCACTCGGCGTCCACCCGGCAATCCCCGCATCGTCATCGAGCCGGCTGCCGCGCTCGGCGAAACGCCGCCGCCACTGGCACTCGAAATCCGGCTGCATCACCTGCTGGCGGACGTCCGGGCCGTCGGTTGCTGATCCCGCACGTTGTGCGCGACCAGCGAGATATGGGACCAACGCCAGAGCCGCTCGGCCCCGGAGATCGTGTGGGCGTCGATGGCGACTTGGTCGCCGGCTCCGGGAACGCCGTCAGCGGCTGCCACCACCGGCGGCAGCAACAGGTCCATTTCGGGACCGGTGTTCATCCGCAGACGGAGCACCCGGTAGCCGTCGGACTTCGTATCGCTGACATTCAGGATCGTGCCGTAGAACTCGAACATGGCTGCAACCTCCGTGGCTCGCTACCGCGGAGGTTGCGTACGCAGCCGGCTCGCTACTGTGCGGCGTCGCACATATCGATAAAAGAAGGGAAGGGGGCGGCGGTGGCAAGGCCGCCGTCTTTTCTCACCACATCAGGTCGTCGGGGATGGGGTGCTCCTCGTACGGATCACTGTCCTCGCCGCTCCCCGGCGATCCCGCGTTATGCACCAGCACCACCGCGGGATCGCGTTCGCGGATCTTCTCCGCCGTCTCCGCCGGGACCAGTTCGTAACCCTTGCCGAAGGCGACCACCGCAATATCGCCCCGGGCCAGTTGCTTCTGCTGCCCGGGCGTAACCCAGATCCGCCGGATCTTCGTACCCTCGGTAAACTGGTACGCCACTTCGCCGCCGCTCTCTTCGAGGCGGTGATCCCTGATCATCTGGCGGATCTGGGCGGTCGACTCTTTGCGTTGACGCTCGGCCTGCCGTTGCGCCTCCAATTGCCGGTCGCGCTCCGCCTTCTCCGCCCGCCGGCGGCGGTCGCGCTCGGCGTGGTCGTCGCCCTTCGCCTGACCGCGGCGGACCTTCTTCGACCCGGCGCGCTTGTCCTTCTCTACTTTCCGCGCCCGTTTTTCGTCGGCCAGACCGGTTTGCACCAATTGATCCCGGAGAGAGTTCGCCATTGGTCACGCTCGCTTTGGGGCAGTAAGGGAATCGAATCCGAAGATTTCGCGCCGCCGTCCAGGGGTGCTCACTCAGCCACTCGGGCAGGTGGCTGCGTCATGTAGTCAATGCCATCGGTCACCTCCGTGTGCCGGGGTCGATCACTTATCCTCCACGCAATCTAGCGCGGGCGGGGGCGGTGGTTCAAGCGCCGACGAAAGGGGCTACACTCCGGGGAAGCTCGAAAAACCGTCCGTGCCGCATTCCACCGGGGTGTCCTTCCGGACGCGCCGGTGGAATGCGGCACGGACGGTTTTTCGAACTACACTCCGCTGTATGCCCGTCGATCACTCCACAAACGAACCGAGGCTGAACCTCGGCTGCGGCCCCGTCCAACCGGAGGGGTGGGTCAATATAGACGGCAGCAACCGGGCATTACTGGCGACCCGCTTCTCGTGGATGGACCGGCTGCTCGTCTCCCTCGGTGCAGCGCCGGAGTCGGAGTTCGGCCGCCGGACGACCTACCACAACCTGTTCAAGGGCCTCCCCTTTCCCGACGGTTCCGTCGCCCATATCTACGCCGGCGAGCTGTGGGAGCACTTCGAATACGAAGACGCCGCCCGGCTCACGCGGGATTGCCACCGGGCCTTACGGCCCGGCGGTGTGCTCCGCGTCTGCGTTCCCGACGGGGCCACCTTCTGGCAGCAGTATCTCGAACTCTACCAGCGTGAGGCCGCGCGGCCGCGCGCCGCAAGGAACCCGGAGGCGTTAAGGAAGCATGTGCAGATGTATTTCAACGATATCTGCACCCGCAAGATCTGGCTCGGGTCGATGGGACACGTCCACAAGTGGAATTTCGACGACGTACAGCTGATCGACATGCTGGAGAGCGCGGGCTTCACCGAGGTCGAGCGAATGGGCTTCCACGACAGCCGAATACCGGACATCGACCGAGTAGAACGGTCTGACTTCCTGATTGTCGAGGGGGTCAAGCGTTCGTCCTGAACAGGACGAGCAGGGCCGTGCCCGTCATCGCAAGGGCCAAAGGTTGATGTTGGGCTCCTGTTGATGTTGGGCCTCCTGTTGATGTTGGGCCTCCTGTTGATGTTGGGCCTCCTGTTGATGTTGGGCCTCCTACGTCGGCCCAACCTACGCTCGGCGGGTAGGTTGGGCCGACGCAGGGCCGTAGGTTGGGCCGACGCAGGAGGCCCAACAGGGCCGTAGGCCGTAGGTTGGGCCGACGCAGGAGGCCCAACAGGGCCGTAGGCCGTAGGTTGGGCCGACGTAGGAGGCCCAACAG
>SKJZ01000033.1 GCA_007121755.1 Halorhodospira sp.
GCCGGGCTGACCCTCGACGAGGCGCGGTTGCCCGAGTTCCGCGCGCTCTTCGCCGAGACTCTCGACGAGGCCTTGGGTGGCCGGTCGCCGCAAACGGAGCTGGTCTCCGACGGGCCGCTGGCCGTGGCGGAGAGGACTCTGGACGCCGCCTCCGCGCTGCGCGACGGCGGCCCCTGGGGTACCGGCTTCCCCGAGCCGCTCTTTGACGGGGTCTTCCATGTGGCCGGCGCCACGGCGTTGCGGGGCGGGCATCTGCGGTTGAAGCTGCATGGCGGTGAGGGAGATCCCGCCGCGACGCACCGCGCCATCGCCTTCGGGGCCGCCGCCCGCGGCTGGGATCTCCTGGAGGGGGCGGTACACGTAGCGTACCGGATGGAGATCAATCGCTACGCGGGGCGGACCGAGCTTCAGTTGCGGGTGGAGCACATGGAACGGGCCGGGGCCGCCACCCTCAAGACAGCGAGTTCGTAAACGCTTCCAACGCCGCCGCGGCCTCTCGCAGGTGGTGGACGCGGGCGATGTGGAAGAGGGCGTCTCCCTCGTGGACCAGCGGCAGGTTGGTGCGGCCGATGACGATGCCGTCGAGGTCGGCGGTCACCGGGGTTTGGCCGTCGCCGAAGGGGTCGGAGATGAGCCCGAGGCGTTGGCCCTGCTTCACTCGGCGCCCCAGCCGGGTCGTGGTGCGCAGGATGCCGCTGCAGTCGGCCCGTACCCAACGGGTGGTCTCCACCTGAACCGGGGGCGGGGCTTCCCGTTTGCGCCCGGCCCGGGGGAGCATCCCCAGCGCGCGCATGGTGGCGATGACGCCGCGCACGCCAAGCTTGATGGACGCATCGTCGAAACGGAGCGCTTCGCCGCCCTCGTAGACCAGGGCCGGCAGGCCGCGCTCTTCGGCGGCGGCGCGCAGGGAGCCGTCGCGCAGCCGGGAGTGGAGGATCACCGGCGCGGCGAAGGCCTCCGCCAAGTCCACGTTACGTGCCTCCTCCAGGTTGGCGCGTACCTGGGGCAGGTTGGTGCGGTGGGCGGCGCCGGTGTGGAGATCGATGACGTGGGTGGCGCGGTCGAGGATCTCTTCGACGAAGAGGTGGGCCAACCGCGCGGCCAAGGAGCCGCCGGCGCTGCCGGGGAAGCTGCGGTTGAGGTCGCGCCGGTCGGGCAGGTAGCGGGTCTGGGCGAGGACGCCGAAGGCGTTGACGATCGGTACCGCCAGCAGTGTCCCGCGCAGCCGTTTGAGTTGGGGGAGGGCCAATACCTGGCGGATAATCTCAATGCCGTTGATCTCGTCGCCGTGGATGGCGGCACTCAGGCTCAACACCGGTCCGTCCCGGCGGCCGTGGATAACGTGTACCGGCATGCCGACCGGAGTATGGGTATAGAGTTGGGCGGTATCGAGGGCGACCGTTCGCCGCTCACCCGGTCCGATGGTCTGGCCGCCCACCTCGATGCCGGCGCGCCGGGCCACTAGCCGCGCTTCCCCTTAGTGCGCGTCTTGCCCTGCTTCCGGTGTCTCTCGATGAACTCGATAATCTGCCCCGCGATGTCCTTCGCGGTGGCCCGCTCGATGCCTTCCAAACCGGGGGATGAGTTGACCTCCATGACCACCGGCCCTTCATTGGCGCGTAGCAGGTCGACGCCGGAGACGTTGAGGCCGAGAACCTTGGCCGCCTTGACGGCGGTGGCGCGCTCCCGGGCGGTGATGCGCACCAGTTCGGCGCTGCCGCCGCGGTGGAGGTTGGAGCGGAACTCTCCTTCCTTCGCCTGGCGTTTCATCGCCGCGACGACCTTGTTGCCGATCACGAAACATCGGATATCGGCCCCTTCGGCCTCCTTGACGAAGGCCTGCACCAGGAAGTGCGCTTTGAGCCCACGGAACGCTTCGATGACGCTCCCGGCCGCCTTCCGTGTCTCGGCGAGTACGACGCCGATCCCTTGGGTTCCCTCCAGGAGTTTGATCACTACCGGCGCGCCGCCCACCAATTGGAGCAGATCCCGGGTGTCGTCGGGAGAGTGGGCGAAGCCCGTGGGCGGCATGCCGACACCGGCACGGGAGAGGAGTTGCATGGCGCGCAGCTTGTCTCGGGAACGGATGATGGCCTGCGACTCGTTCAGTGGGTAAACGCCCATCATTTCGAACTGGCGCACCACCGCCGTGCCGTAAAAGGTGACCGAGGCGCCGATGCGGGGGATGACGGCGTCGAAATCCTCCAGCTTGTCGCCCTTATAGTGGACTTCCGGTTGGCCGGTGGCGATGTTCATATAGCAGCGCAGCGGGTCGATGGTCCGGACCTCGTGCTCACGCGCAGCGCACGCCTCCACCAGCCGCCGGGTGGAGTAGAGCTTGGGGTTACGGGAGAGGATGGCGACCTTCATGTTCTTTCCGTCCGCGGCCAGGGGATGGCTGAGCGTGGGATGCGTCCCGCCAGATAGGAGGCGTCGGGGTCGACGATGAAGCGGCCGGCCATCGCCCTCCTGCCGAGGAGCATGCGGAAGCGCATGGTGTCGCGGGAGGTCAAGGTCAACTCGACCGCTCCGAGTGGCCACTGCTCGCTGCCGAGGATCACGGCGGTCTCAATGACCCAGCGCATCTCCCGGTGTCCGCCGGAGTCGGTGACCGGGCGCCGGTCGACCACCGGTGTCTCGCACCAGATCTCAATACTCCGGGACCGCTGGATGGGGTGGACGCCGAAACGCACCCACTGCTCACCGTCCCGCGTGAACGGGTTGACGGCAAAAGCGTGGAGGGCGGAGGTTCTGGCGCCGGTGTCGCTCTTGACCTTGAGCCGGCCGATACCGAGCCCGGGCAATGCAACCCACTCACGCCAGCCGATACGTCGGCGCAAACTGTTCACCTACGGCCACCCTCCGGGGGGCGTAATCAGGAGACCAACTATGGGAAGCTCGAAACACCGGTGTTTCGAGCTTCCCCATTGGGTGGGAGTTTAGCCGTTGGCGTGCTTGCTCGCTGTAAGCTCGTTGCGCTCCTGGCGTTGCTGTACCCGGTTAAGATCGATCACGATATCGGCGGCAACCTCCAGCAGGATATCGGGCAGGTCGTCCTCATCGATATCTTCAACCTGTTCCAGCGGCTCCAGGCCGTGTGCCTCGCGGCGCAGGTTGTGGGCCGCCAGGCGCTTCTCCTCGAATTCCCGGGCCTCCGTCTGCCGCGCCTCCTTATTAAGGGGCACCGCGCTGTTGCGGCGCGCTTCACGGCGCAGTTCCAACTCGTCTTCCAGCGCCTGGAACGCCTTGTTGTCCCCGGTGCGCAATTGATGGCGCAGGGCCAGCGCCGGCACGATGTCCTCGAAGTCGTACCGGGGCGATACCTGGACCGGACGGACCTGGGTCGCCGGCAGTGGGTTGCGGGTGGCCCGTTCGCCGAACTCGTCGTGATCCAAGTGTGACGGCAGGTGGATATCCGGGGTGACGCCGACCAATTGGGTGCTCTCGCCGTTGATCCGGTAGAACTGGGCGATGGTCAGCTTCAACCGTCCCGACTGCTCTTCCCCTGGAATGGCGTAGTTGTCGAGGTTGATCATTTGCTGGACGGTGCCTTTGCCGAAGGTCTGGTCGCCGACAACGATGCCGCTGCCGTAGTCCTGGATGGCGGCGGCGAAGATCTCCGAGGCGGAGGCGCTGCGGCGGTCGACGAGTACGGCCAGCGGACCAGAATAGGCCGGGGTGCCGTTGCTGTCGCCCACCATCTCGAGGCTGCCGCGGTGGTTGCGCACCTGAACCGCCGGGCCGCCGCCGGTAAAGAGCTGGGTCAGCGTCGTCGCCTCGCGCAATGAACCACCGGAGTTTCCGCGCAGATCGATGATCAGGCCGTCGATACCTTTGCCCAGCAACTCATCCAGCAGGCGTTCAACGTCGCGCGTGGTGCTGCTGAAGTCCGGATCGTCGGCCTGGGCGGCCTTGAAGTCACGATAGAACGTCGGAATAGTGATGACGCCGATGAGTTCCTTCTGCCCGTCGGCATTCGTCCGCTCCTCGATATCGGCCCGCGCCGCCTGGTCCTCCAGCCGCACCGTGCTGCGCACCAACTCGATCATGCGCGGGGTGCTGTCCCCAGCACCGGCGGGCGGTAGAACCTTGAGGCGCACCGTCGAGCCCTCCGGTCCGCGGATCAGATGCACCACGCGGTGGAGTTGCCAGCCGACGACATCCTCCATCTCGCCGTCTTCGCCTTGGGCGACGCCGATGATGCGATCGCCGGGGCTTAACTCGCCGGAGCGCGCAGCGGGGCCGCCGGAGATCAAGGAAGTAACCTCGGTGAAGTCCTGCCGGTGCCGGAGTTGGGCGCCGATGCCCTCCAACTGCAACGACATATTGATATCGAAGTCCTCCGACCGTTGGGGCGAGAAGTAACTGCTGTGCGGGTCGAAGGCGCTGGCCCAGGCGGTGAGGTAGTGGTTGATGACATCCTCTTGCTCCGCTTCCTGGGAGACTGTAAGGATGTTTTGATAACGTCGGCTCAGGTTGTCCCGTATCTGTTCGTCGTCACGGCCGGCCAAGTCCAGGGTGAGCGCATCGTGGATGACGCGCTGGCGCCACAACTCGTCCAGTGCAGCTTTGCTCTCCGGCCACTCAGCCTCGCGGCGGTCCTGCTCGTAAGTGCCGTTGCCGTCGAAGCGCAATTCTTCGTTCTCCAGGATGGAGAGGGCGTATTCGATGCGTTCAGCGACACGGGCGCGATAAGTGTTATAGAGATCGAAAGCGGGTTGAACGTCGCCACGGCTCAATCCCTCGCCCAGTTCCGGTACGTGCTCAAGGAATGAGTCCACATCCTCCGCCAGCAGGTAGTGACGCCCGCGGTCGAGCCGGTCCAAGAAGCTCTCCGCTGCGTTTTCGGACAGGCGCTCGTCGATCTCCCGGCTGCTGTAGTGGTAGCGGCCAAGCAAATCGCCGACCACCAGGGCCTTTTCGCGCTGGGTGCGTCCGGGCTGGAGTGGCTCCAAAGAGGCCGGTTCGTGCGGTGCGGCCTCCGCTGCTCCGGCCCCCGAGTCGGTCTCGGGCTCTCCGCCGATGATCGGCGTTAGTAGCAACGCCAGGACGATGGCCAGTGTGGCACTGAGGAAGGGATGTCGGCCCACGGTATCTCTCCAATGTCGCCAATGCGGCACGGTTTGCCTTGTCGCGTGATCGGTCATGCGCCCTCCAGGCTCTTGGAGGCGACCTCGTATACGTCTTTCGACAACGAATCCTTCTCCATGATCCGTTCCAATTGCCGACGCATAAGGTTTTTCCGAATGGGTTCGTACCTGCGCCACTGTGTTAAGGATCCGGCGAGGCGAGCCGCCAACTGCGGGTTGAAGGCGTCCAACTCCAAAACTTGATCGGTTAGGAGCGTGTAGCCGCCGCCGTCCGGCGCGTGAAAACGAGCGGGATTGCCGCGCGAATACACACCCAGGACGGAACGGACCCGGTTCGGGTTCTCCAATGTGAAATCCTCATGCGCCAGCAGAGTCCGGACCCGCTCCGGTGTGTCCTCCCGCAGTGATAAGGCCTGGACTCGGAACCACTTGTCAAGTACCAGCGGTTCGTGGCGCCACTGCAAGTGGAACGCCTTCAGCGCCTCGTCCGCTTCGGGGCGCTCGGTGTCGGCGAGACAACTCAACGCCCCATACCTGTCGGTCATGTTGTCGGCACGCTCCAACTGCCGCACGGCGTGTCCCGCGCCCTCCGCCGGATCGAAACCGATCAGATAGGCGAGGGCGAGATTACGCAACCGGCGCCGGGCTACGTTCTCCGGTTCGAAACGCCACGGCCCGGTGGTCGAGCACTTGTGATACACGGTTAGCCATAGTTCGCGCAGGGACTGGCCGAGGTGGCGGCGCACCCCCTCACGCGCGCTATGGAGGGCCTCCGGGTCGACCTCGTCCACCTGTTCGGCGAGGTAGATCTCGCTGGGCAGTGTCAGGGCTTCGGCAGTGAGGGCGGGATCGACGATCCTCTCCAGGGAGTGCCGGAATCCCTCTTGCAGTAGATCGAGCCCCCCAGTGCGGCGGTGGCCGGCCGCTTTGTCCAATAGAATGCGGACGGCCAGTTGTTGACCTGCCTCCCAGCGGGCGAATGGGTCAGTGTCGTGTGCCAATAGAAACGCAAGGTCGTCATCGCTGTAGGAGCATTCCAGCTTGACCGGCGCGGAAAAACCGCGCAGCAGGGAGGGGCGGGGGCGCTCGAAGCAACCGGTGAAACGGTAACTCTGTTCAGCCGCTTTCACTTCCAGGATGCGGGTGGCCGAGCAAGAATCCTCATCGACCGGATCCTCCACCAAACGCGGCGGAAGCTCACGCCCTTCAGCGTCGAGCAGACCGATCGCCAGCGGGATATGTAGAGGCGGTTTTTCAGCCTGGCCGGGGGTCGGAGGCGTGCGTTGCGAGACGTGCAGCGTGTAGACACCCGTCTCTGGGTCGTGCTCGTCGCTTACGCGCAACCGCGGTGTGCCGGCCTGGCAGTACCACCGGGCGAACTGGCTGAGGTCGGTTGCGCCCACATCTTCCATGGCGCACAAAAAGTCTTCAATAGTCGCCGCCTGCCCGTCGTGGCGCTCCAGATAGAGCCGGACCCCGCGGCGGAAGGCGTCCTCGCCGAGCAGCACGCGGTACATGCGGATGACTTCCGCCCCCTTGTCGTAGACGGTGGCGGTATAGAAGTTGTTAATTTCAATGTAGCTGTCGGGGCGCACCGGGTGAGCCAGCGGGCCGGCGTCCTCGGGAAATTGGCTGTTGCGCAGGGTGCGAACCTGCTGAATGCGCTGCACCGCCGGAGATCCCATAGCCTCTGCAAACTGGTGCTCCCGGAAGACGGTCAACCCCTCCTTCAATGAGAGCTGGAACCAGTCCCGGCAGGTGACCCGGTTTCCGGTCCAATTGTGGAAGTACTCGTGGCCGATTACCGCTTCAACGTTCTCGAAATCGCTGTCGGTAGCGGTGTCCGGCGTGGCCAGCACGTACTGAGTATTGAAGATATTGAGCCCCTTGTTCTCCATGGCGCCCATATTGAAATCGTTCACCGCGACGACGATATAGGTGTCGAGGTCGTACTCCAGACCGTACGCCTGTTCATCCCAACGCATCGCTCTCTGTAAAGATGCCAGCGCGTGGTCGGTCTTGCCGCGGTTGGACGGTTCGGTATAGAGGCTTAAATCGACGGTTCTGCCGGAGGCGGTGGTGAAGCGGCCGTGTTGGCAAGAGAGGTCGCCCGCCACCAGCGCGAAGAGGTACGACGGCTTGGGGTGGGGGTCGCTCCACTTGGTGTAGTGGCGCTCGTCCTCCAATGCACCCGCCTCGATACAATCCCCATTGGAGAGAAGTACGGGGTAGGCATCGCGCCGCGCGATAATGGTGGTCGTAAACGGGGCCAACACATCGGGCCGGTCCGGATAGGGAGTGATGCGGCGGAAGCCTTCCGCCTCGCACTGGGTGCAGAACATGCCCCCCGATTGGTATAGCCCGTTAAGAGCGCGGTTCTCCGCCGGCCGCAGCCGGCTGACGGTCTCCACAATGCATTGATCCGGTACGGTGGCGATCCGCACGGCCCCGCCCTCTAGTCGATGGACCGTGACATCGAGCGGTTGGCCGTCCAGCGATAGTTCGATCAGTTCGAGCTCTTCGGCGTCGAGGCGCAACGGGGCGGGGGATGGAGAAAAATGCGGATTGCGGCGGATCTTCAGGCTGGCCCGGACCTCCGTTGTCTCTTCGCCGAGTTCGAAACAGAGGTCGGCCCGATCGACAAAATACGGCGGCGGCCGGTAGTCAGACAGATGTA
>SKJZ01000176.1 GCA_007121755.1 Halorhodospira sp.
AGAACGCCTTCTGGCCCCAGCGCAGGAACTCATAGCGCTCGCCGTTGCGTTGGAACTCGATCTCGGTGTTGAGCTTCAGCGCCTGGCGGTTGCCGAAGTGGTCGACCATCACCGAGTGGTCGATGACCAGATCGGCGGGGGAGAGCGGGTTGATCTTCTTCGGGTCGCCGCCCAGACGGTTCATTGCGTCGCGCATTGCGGCCAGATCGACTACCGCCGGGACGCCGGTGAAGTCCTGCAGCACCACGCGGGCCGGAGTGAAGGAGATCTGATCCTTCGGTTCCGCCTTCGGCTGCCAGGCAAGCAGCGCCTCGATGTGCTCCCGGGTGACGTTGACGCCGTCCTCGGTGCGCAGCAGGTTTTCCAACAGGATCTTCAGCGAGAAAGGAAGGCGGTCCACGTCGTACTGCTTGCGCAACGCATCCAGGCTGCGGATCTCGTACTCCTTGCCGCCGGCCTGGAGCGTGGTACGGGCGTTGAAGGTATCGCTCATGGGTGTCTCCGATCCTGTCCGTTGTTGTTGGGGTGAAAGGCAACCGAAATACAGCGGGCAGGGCACCGCCCGTTGGCTGTAAGGAGCCTGCCGTCCGCCGGTACGCCTTCTCGTGCGAGATAAGAAACCCTGATAAACCCATTATGATACACAGGGGCTGTGGCGTCTTGCCACTCGATCGACACGTTGAGAAGGCAACCCCTTCCGTAACGTTAGTCGCCACCGTCAGCCGCGGCTAGAAGCTCCCGGGCGGCCCGGCTGATCCGCTGCCGCCGCAGAATGAGCTTCAGCCTGCCGCCGCCGTGCTCCCGCCACAGCGTCCCGGCCCGGATCCCGGCCAGCAGCAGCGCACGGAGCATGGCGGCGTTGCCCTCATCCTCCAAGTGCTGCCGCTCGCCCTGCACCAGGATGCGTGGACCGATCCGGCTGACGGTATTGCTGTAAAGCTCCCCGAGGCCGGCGATCACACTGTCGTGCGACGGCGTGCCGAAGTAATCCGCTTGGCGGCGGGCCTGTTCCAAACCTTGAGCAACCTCGCCGAGTACCTGGCGATTGCGCATCAGGCGGCGTTCCAGATGGAGCAGATTGGCCATATACCGCGTTGTTTCCAGATTGCGGGGCTGCTCCAGTTGTTCCACGAGCCGGCGCAGTCCGGTCTCCAACCGGGCGGCGCCGCCGTAGAGATCCGCTACCGAGCCGTTGTAAGTACCGAGCAGCCCCTCGAGAAGCGGCCGGTAGACCGCCTCGTCCCCGTGTCCGCTGGTGGCGATCTGGCGCACGCTGGAGACGGCTTGCATCAATGCGGCCAGTGCCAACGCCTGTTCCTGTTCGGCGGAGATCCCCATTTGACTCCCTTCAGCCGGCGGCGGCGCCGCAGGAACGTTGGGGGTGATCCGCCAAGGAGAGGTGGGTACGGATGGGCGCCCCGCCGAGGCAGATGTCACCGTGGTAGAGAACCAGATACTGCCCGGCGGCCGGGGCGCGCTGTGGCGACTCGAAGAGGACGGTCAGCCCGCCGTCATCGTGGTAGGTGATGGAACACGGCTGAGGCAACTGGCGGTAACGAATCTGGGCGGTGAGCCGGGCGCCGGGGGAAGGCGCCGCGGCGAGCCAGTGGGGTGGTCCGGTTTCGACGACTTGGGCCATGAGGAGCGGATGGTCGTGCCCTTCGACCACCACCAGGGCGTTACGCTCCGCATCCTTGGCGGCCACGTACCAGGGGCCGCCCCCTTCATGGGAGCCGCCAATGCCGATGCCGCGGCGCTGGCCCACCGTGTAGAAAGGGAGCCCGCGATGGTGGCCGATGACCTTCCCGGATTCGGTGACGATCGGCCCCGGAGTATCCGGGATATAGCGGCCGATGAAGCTGGCGAAGTCGCGCTCGCCGATGAAACAGATGCCGGTGCTGTCCGGACGGTCGTGGTTGGGAAGCCCGGCGGCCCGCGCTTCCGCGCGAACCCGGTCCTTGGTCAGTCCGCCCAGTGGAAAGAGCGCGCATTGGAAAGATTCGGGCGGCACGCCGTGGAGGAAGTAGCTCTGATCCTTGTCCCGATCCAGCCCCCGCAACAACTGCGGCGGGCGGCCGGAGAACCGCCGCAAGCGGGCGTAGTGCCCGGTGGCCACGGCGTCGGCGCCCAAGTGGTCGAGCGCGTGGCGCAGGAAGGCGTCGAACTTGATATGGCGATTGCAGAGGATATCGGGGTTTGGCGTGCGCCCCAGCTGTAACTCATCGAGGCAGTGGGAGAAGACCTCCTCCCGGTAACGGGCGGCAAAATTGATCTGATGCAGCGGAATCGACAGCTGGCGCGCTACCTCTTGCGCGGCGGCGAGATCCTCGGCGGCGGCGCAATGGGTGAGGGTGTCGTCGTCCTCCCAGTTCTTCATGAACAGCCCCTCGACGCAGTAGCCGGCCCGTAGCAGCAGCAGGGCGGCCACTGCGGAATCCACGCCGCCGGACAGACCGACTACGACGCGGGAAGGGGGGGGAACGAGATCTCGGTATGCTCCGTCCACGGCGCGCGATTCTACACTAGAGGTTCAACAAGGTCATCGGTGGCGGCGGTGCCGCGCCCCATCGTCGTCGGCCGCATCCCCGGGCGATACCTGGAGAAGGGCGCGTAAAGCGAGAGCGTAGCCGCCGCCCCGGTCTCGTGCGCGAGCCGCCAGAGCGTAACGAACAGCCCCGCCACAACGGCCAACAGCAGAAGATTGGCCCTGAGCGCGGCGTGGGTCAGGGAGCGGACCAGGCGCTCGCGCGGCTGTCTGAGGTGCGGCTCCTCCATTACATCCCCGTTACACCTGTATGCTGCGAATCAAATCCAGTGGGTAGCTGCGGCCCGCTAAATAGTCGCGGACGGCGGACAGAACCAGCGGACTGCGCAGCATGGCGGCGTTCTCCTCCAATTCGTCAAGGCGCTTCCAGTGGGCCCGGATGATGCCGTCGTCGAGTGGGCGGCCGACGTTGTGGTTCACCGCGCGGGCGTGGAATAGGAAGCGGGTGAAGGTGCGGTCCGCTTGTGCGTCGGGACGGTAGAGGTAAATCCCGACAACGCCTTCCGGAGAGACCGTCCATCCGGTCTCTTCCAGGGTTTCGCGCACGGCCGCCTGCTCCGGTGTCTCCCCTGGGTCGAGGTGTCCGGCCGGTTGATTCCAGACAGTGCGTCCGCCGACAATCTCCTCGACCATGAGAAAGCGCCCCGCGGACTCCACCACGGCGGCTACGGTAACCGGTGTTCCCCAGGAGTCCGCGTCCGCGCCATTGACCGGCCCGGCGTCACCGGGCAGGGACCAGGACGCTCTCTCGTGCATCCGGCACCCCCCCTTCCCACTCGTTGCCTTCGCTGAAGACCTCTGGCGCCATAAGCTCCAGAAAACGCCGCGCCTGCGGCGAGAGAAAACGCCCTCGCCGGAGCATCACGCCGTACGTCCGCCGCGGGAAGACATCGGGCAGGTCACGAATCGCCAGCCGTTCCTCGCCGGTGAGGCAGATCGAGCTGGCGATCCCGATGCCGAAACCCAGCTCCACATACCGCTTCATGATCTCCCAGCCGCCGACCTCCAGGCGGACCTTGCACGGGATGTCGTGCTGTTGGAAGACGAGATTGACAAGCCGCCACGTGGTCAAGTGGCGCGGCGGCAGGATCAGTTCGCCGGCGCCGAGGTCGTTCAAGGTGATTTCGTCCTGATCCGCCAGCATGTGGTCCCGCGGCGTAATGAGCTTTAAATTGTAAGTGTAGGTGGCCTTGTAGACGACGTCGTCGGGCAGGTCGAGGCTCGAGCCGATGGCGATATCCACTTGATCCTGACGCACAGCGGTGACTAGATCCTGGCCGGTCAGATTGTGTAGACGGACGTGGACCTTCGGGTGGCGGGCCATGAATGCGCGCAGTAGCTCCGGCAGCACATAGAGGGACGACGATTCGCCGGCGGCGATATCGAGACGGCCTAATTGTTGGCGGCTGTGGTGGGCGGCGAAGCGCTCCGGGAGTCCGTCGATGTCTTCTACCAGCGGCCCCGCCAACTCATAAAGGGTCTCGCCGTCGGGGGTCAGGCGGATGCGTGGACCGCGGCGTTCAAAAAGCGTAATGCCGAGTTCGCGTTCCAACGCCTGGATTTGCAGCGAAACGGAGGGTTGGCTCAGCCCCAGGCGCTTCGCCGCCCGGGAGATGCTCCGCTCCTGTGCAGCGTGGCAAAAAGCCCGCAATTGCTTGAGCCGATTATGGCGGTAGTAGCTTCGAGGCGATTCTTCTTCCATGGGGCGATCGGTCTCTCCTGGCGGCGGGCGCGATCATTAGCTATTGATTATTTCAATATTAAAATTTGTATGGATGGGGTTGTCAATTGCTGCGCCGCGCCATAGAATTGCCGACCACTTTCGCGTGGCCACTGGCGCTCCAAGTGTGGGCGGCGGAAAAGGGCCACGCAAGGCCGGTGGTGGCCGACGGAGTAGGGGGTGTGACCCACTTGCCTGTTCCGAAGGCCACAGAGGCCGCCAGTGGCGGCGGCTCCATGCCGGAGCTGCTGTGGCGGGCCTCGTCCGAAGAGCCTCAAGAGGGCAGCATCACCGGGCGGAGGGAGCGCCGCTATAAGCCTCGGCGCAGGGAACCCTCAATATCTTCCGTGTAATCCGACCAACTGCCCTGAACGGGAGGCAAACGAATATGAGTAACGATAAAGCTGCAATCGAGGCGCTGGAGCGCGACTGGTCCGAGAACCCCCGCTGGAAGGGCGTTCAGCGTGGCTACTCCGCTGCAGAGGTGGTGCGCCTGCGGGGGAACGTCCAGGTGGAGTACACCCTTGCCAGGAACGGCGCCGAGAAGCTTTGGAAGAAGATGAACGAGCAGCCGTACGTCAACGCGCTCGGCGCGATGACCGGCAACCAGGCCATGCAGCAGGTGAAGGCCGGCCTGCAGGCGATCTACCTGTCGGGTTGGCAGGTCGCGGCCGACGCCAATCTGGGCCATACCATGTATCCGGATCAGTCCCTCTACCCGGTGAACTCCGTTCCGGCGGTCGTTGAGCGTATCAATAACTGTCTGCTGCGGGCCGACGAGATCCACCACGCCGAGGGCGATGACAGCGTCGATTGGATGGCGCCGATCGTGGCCGACGCCGAGGCCGGCTTCGGCGGCGTGCTCAACGCCTTTGAGTTGATGAAGGGCATGATCCGGGCCGGCGCGGCCGGCGTCCACTTCGAGGACCAGCTGGCCGCGGTGAAGAAGTGCGGCCACATGGGCGGCAAGGTGCTGGTGCCGACCCAGGAGGCGGTGCAGAAGTTGATCGCCGCCCGTTTCGCCGCCGACACCATGGGCGTGCCGACCATCCTGGTGGCCCGCACCGACGCCGAGGCGGCCGATCTGCTGACTTCGGACGTGGATGACAACGACAAGCCGTTCACCACCGGCGAGCGTACCGCAGAGGGCTTCTTCCGCACCAAGTGCGGCATTGAGCAGGCCATTAGCCGCGGCTTGGCCTACGCGCCGTACGCGGACGTCATTTGGTGCGAGACCGGCAAGCCCGACCTGGAGTTCGCCCGCCAGTTCGCCGAGGCGATCCACGCCAAGTTCCCCGGCAAGCTCCTCGCTTACAACTGCTCGCCCTCCTTCAACTGGAAGAAGAACCTGGACGATGCCACCATTGCCAAGTTCCAGAACGAGCTGGGCGCGATGGGCTTCAAGTTCCAGTTCATCACCCTGGCCGGCTTCCACGCCCTCAACTACTCCATGTTCGAGTTGGCGCGGGGCTACAAGGAGCGGCAGATGGCGGCCTACTCCGAGCTGCAGCAGGCGGAGTTCGGCGCGGAGCAGTACGGCTATACGGCTACCCGCCATCAGCGCGAGGTCGGCGCCGGCTACTTCGACCAGGTCACCACGGTGATCCAGGGCGGTCAGTCCTCTGTCACGGCGCTCACCGGCTCCACCGAAGAGGAGCAGTTCTAACCCGGAGCCGGCTCCGGTTCGCGTGCGGCGTCGATGCCGCCGCGGCGTGCCCGGATCGCTTCGGCGGTCCGGGCACTTCTTTGTTCCCCGTCATAGATTCGAGGTGCCGCCGTCCGCACAATTGGCATTGGCGGTAACCGTACCCAATATATAGAATTGAAGTGCGAGCGGACGGCCTCCACTGGCCGGTATGCTGACGGGGCGGTCCCGGTCGTTGTACTGTCTCCGGCCGTTGTACTGTTTACTGTGTTCCCGGATTACCGACGGCTCTCCCATGAGTGAGGAACCCGAAAACCCCGAACCCAGTCACACCGAAGTCGAGGAGGCGAAACCGAAGCTGCGGCGGCCGCCGCTCTACAAGGTGATCCTTCTCAACGACGACTACACTCCGATGGAGTTCGTTGTGGAAGTGCTGCAGCGGTTCTTTGCGATGGATCGATCGAAGGCGACGCATGTGATGTTGCAGGTCCATACTAAGGGCAAAGGGGTGTGCGGGCTGTTCAGCTATGATGTGGCTGAAACGAAGGTTTCGCAGGTGAACGAGTTCGCGCAGCAGCACGATCACCCCTTGCTATGTACCATGGAGGAAGCGTGAACCGTTGCGCCGGAACCAGCCCGATGGAACTCAGTCCAATGGATGGCAGGGCTGACCGAGCCATCAGTCGAGGTGTAATGGCATGTTGAGCAAAGAGCTGGAGTTCACACTGAACCTGGCCTTCAAGGATGCGCGGGAGAAGCGTCATGAGTTCCTGACGGTGGAGCACTTGCTGTTGGCGCTCACGGACAACCCTGCCGCGTCTCAGGTTTTGAAGGCGTGCGGCACCAATATCGACCGGCTGCGGCAGGATCTCCAGGCCTTCCTGGCGGAGACGACGCCGCTGTTGCCCGTCAATGACACGCGTGAGACGCAGCCGACGCTGGGCTTCCAGCGGGTGCTTCAACGCGCCATCCTCCATGTACAGTCCTCCGGAAAGCGCGAGGTGACCGGGGCCAATGTGCTGGTGGCGATCTTCAGCGAGCAGGAGTCCCAGGCGGTCTACTTCCTGCACAAACAGAATATCTCCCGTCTCGATGTCGTGAACTACATCTCGCACGGCATCTCGAGCGTCGGCGGGGATGAAGAGATCGGCAAGGAGGAGGCTGGCTCCGCCGAGGAGGAGAGTACGGCGGAGGCGGTTCAGGGCAATTCGCCGTTGGAGCAGTACGCCACGAACCTCAACGCCCGCGCCCGTTCCGGGCACATTGATCCGCTTATCGGTCGGCGCCACGAGATCGAGCGCACCGTGCAGGTGCTCTGCCGGCGGCGCAAGAACAACCCGCTGTTCGTCGGCGAGGCCGGGGTCGGTAAGACGGCCATCGCGGAGGGGCTGGCCAAGCTCATAGTCGAGGAAGACGTCCCGGACGTCCTCAAGGACAGCACAATCTACGCCCTCGATCTCGGCGCGCTGGTGGCCGGCACTAAGTACCGCGGCGACTTTGAAAAGCGCTTGAAGGCGTTGCTGCAGCAGCTTAAGAAGGAGCGGGGCTCGATTCTGTTCATTGACGAGATCCACACCATTATCGGCGCCGGTTCGGCGTCCGGCGGGGTCATGGATGCCTCGAATCTGATCAAGCCGATGCTCGCCTCGGGCGAGTTACGGTGTGTCGGCTCCACCACCTACCAGGAGTACCGCGGGATCTTCGAAAAAGACCGCGCCCTGGCGCGCCGCTTCCAGAAGATCGATGTCGGGGAGCCCACTGTGGACGAGACGGTGCAGATCCTCCGTGGGTTGAAGTCCCGTTTCGAGGAGCACCACGGCGTGCGGTTTAC
>SKJZ01000113.1 GCA_007121755.1 Halorhodospira sp.
GCGGCATCCATGCCGCCGACGCCCCCGTATAGCGCCCCCCACCCCTCCATGCCCAACGGCGGGCATCCTATACTGTGATGGTGTCGGCGTTCGCCGGTCTTTTTCTGCGGAACATCTACTCCCTCGGCGGCGTCCAATCCTTAGATGCGTTGCGCCGCCGCTCCCGTGCCGGAGCTCCATTCACCGAAACCCGACCTCTACCCCCGGTCCGCCGGAGGTGGGGGTCGAGTGCGGGATTAGCGCAGACCACCGGAGTGTACAGCTACCGTGAGAGGGTGTGATCAATGGATACGGCTGAAGAACTGATTGCGCGTTACGCGCGCAGCTACGAAAGACGCCAGGAGCACGCCATGTCGTTGGCGGACTACCTGGAGTTGTGCCGGGACGATCCCATGGCTTACGCGTCGGCGGCCGAGCGGCTGGTAGCGGCCATCGGCGAGCCGCGAGTGATCGACACCTCCAAGGATGAGCGCATGGGGCGGGTCTTTCTGAATCGCACCATCAAGCTCTATCCGGCGTTCGACGACTTCTACGGCATGGAAGAGACCATCGAGCGCATGGTCGGCTTCCTCCGTTACGCCGCCCAGGGGTTGGAAGAGCGCAAACAGATTCTCTACCTGCTTGGGCCGGTCGGCGGCGGGAAATCCTCGCTGGCGGAGCGGCTCAAGCACTTGATGGAAAGCTACCCGATCTACGTGCTCAAGGCCGGCGATGAAATCAGCCCGGCGTTCGAGAGCCCGCTGGGCTTGTTCGACCCCGATACCCACGGACCGGAGATGGAGGAGCGCTTCGGCATCCCGCGGCGCAAACTCAGCGGGCTGCTTTCACCGTGGGCAGTGAAGCGCCTCGATGAATTCGGCGGCGATCTCAATCGCTTCCAGGTGGTGCGCGTCTATCCATCGAAGTTGCGGCAGGTCGCGATCGCCAAGACCGAGCCGGGCGACGAGAACAACCAGGATATCTCGTCGCTGGTGGGCAAGGTCGATATTCGTAAGCTGGAGTTGTACAGCCAAAACGACACCGACGCCTACAGCTACTCCGGCGGGCTGAACCGAGCCAACCAGGGGATACTGGAGTTCGTCGAGATGTTCAAGGCGCCGATCAAGATGCTCCATCCGCTGCTCACCGCAACCCAGGAGAGCAACTACGTCGGTTCGGAGAACATTGGCGCCATCCCGTTCCACGGCATTGTCATGGCCCACTCCAACGAGGCGGAGTGGCAGAGCTTCCGCAACAACAAGAACAACGAGGCGTTCCTTGATCGTATCTCGGTGATCAAGGTTCCGTACTGTCTGCGCGTCACCGAAGAGAAGATGATCTACGACAAACTGATCCGCGAGAGCGAGCTGGCCGACGCGCCGTGCGCGCCGTGGACCCTTGAGGTGTTGGCCCGCTTCTCGGTGCTGACGCGGCTCAAGGCGCACGAGAACTCCAGCCTCTACTCCAAGATGCGGATCTACGACGGCGAGAGCCTGAAAGAGACCGACCCCAAGGCGAAGTCGATGCAGGAGTACCGCGACCAGGCTGGCGTCGACGAGGGGATGGACGGCATCTCCACCCGCTTCGCCTTCAAGGTGCTCTCCGAGACTTACAACTACGAGACCCAGGAGGTGGCGGCCGACCCGGTCCACCTGCTCTACATGCTGGAGTTGGCCATTAAGCGGGAGCAGTTCCCCGAGGAGACCGAGCGCAAGTACCTGGAGCTGATCAAGGCGGAGTTGGCGCCGCGGTACGCCGAGTTCATCGGCAACGAGATCCAGAAGGCGTATCTGGAGTCGTATAGTGACTTCGGTCAGAACCTCTTCGAGCGTTACGTCGGCTACGCCGACGCCTGGATCGAAGACCAGGACTTCAAGGACCCCGACACCGGCCAGTTGATGGACCGTCAGGCGCTGAACCAGGAGTTGAGCAAGATCGAGAAGCCGGCGGGGATCGCCAACCCGAAGGACTTCCGCAACGAGGTGGTGAAGTTTGCCCTGCGCGCCCGCGCCCAGCGGGGTGGCGAGATGCCGTCGTGGACCTCTTACGAGAAGATCCGCGAGGTCATCGAGAAGCGCATGTTCAGCCAGGTGGAGGACTTGCTGCCGGTAATCAGCTTCACCACCAAGGGCGACTCGGAGACCGAGCGCAAGCATACCGAGTTCGTCCGCCGGATGGTTGAGCGGGGCTACACCGAGCGCCAGGTACGACGCCTGGTGGAGTGGTACATGCGCGTCAAGCAGGCGGGCTGACAGTCCGTGGTCCGGCGGCTTTCGATCCGGAGGGGTGGGGACATCGCATACGGGGGACGCTGTAAATACCTCCCTGTACGCTCACCGACGGCATCCATGCCGTCGGACGCCCCCGTATGGATGTCCCCACCCCTCCGGATCGAAAGCCGCCGGACCACGGGCCAAAGCCGCGGGGGGTAGGGATCGCATATGGTCAATATCATCGACCGGCGCCGCAACCCGAAGGGCAAGAGCCTGGCCAACCGTCAGCGCTTCTTGCGCCGGGCCAAGCGGCAAGTGCTCGATGCCGTCAACGAGGCATCGGGCAAGCGGAAGGTGGCCGATATCGAAGGGGGGGAGCAGATTACGATCCCCAGCGACGGCCTCCGCGAGCCGAGCTTTCATAAGGCCTCGGACCAGGGCGTCCGGGAGCACGTCGTCCCTGGCAACAAGGAGTTCGTGGTCGGTGATCTCATCCGCCGGCCAGACGGTGAGGGTGGAGGGCGCGGCTCCCAGGGCAGCCCCTCGGGCGAGGGTGAGGATGAGTTTACCTTCGCCGTCTCCCGCGAGGAGTTTCTGGATCTCTTCTTCGAAGGGTTGGAACTGCCCGATCTGGTGAAGCGCCAGATCAAAAAGACGTACAGCTATACCCAGCAGCGGGCCGGATACTCGGTGAGCGGCGCGCCGTCGAATCTCAACATCGAGCGCACCATGCGCAACAGTTTGACCCGCCGCCTCGCCTTGCGTCGGCCCAAGACCGAGGAACTGCGCGCCCTTGATGAGGAGATCGACCGCTTGGAGCGCAGCGGTGCCGATCCGGAGCGGCTGCGGGGGCTGATTGAAGAGCGAGCGGCCAAGCAGCATCGCTCCCGGGCGATTCCGTATATCGATCCTATCGATATCCGTTTCAACCGCTTCTCCCAGGTTCCCAACCCCTCCTCACAGGCGGTGATGTTTTGCCTGATGGACGTTTCTGGCTCCATGACCGAGGAGATGAAGGATCTCGCCAAACGCTTTTTCATGCTGCTCCATCTCTTCCTGGAGCGCCGCTACCGGCATGTCGATCTGGTCTTCATCCGGCACACCCATATCGCCCAGGAGGTGGACGAGGAGACCTTTTTCTACTCCCGCGAGACGGGCGGGACGCTGGTCTCGCCGGCGCTGCAGATGATGCGGGACATCATCGACGCCCGATACTCGCCCGAGGAGTGGAATATCTACGGTGCTCAAGCCTCCGATGGCGACAACACGCCGGCCGACAATCCGGCCACCATCCACGCCCTGGAGCGGACGATCCTGCCGCTATGCCAGTACTTCGCCTATATCGAAGTCGGGAATGCGCAGACGGCCCATATGCCGTCGGACTTGTGGCGGCTCTACGAGCGCGTGGCGGTGGGCGACTCGCCGCTGGCCATGCGCCGGGTGCGGACCCGGCGGGATATCTTTCCGGTATTCCGAGAGCTGTTTACGCCGGCGGAGTTGAAAAGGTAGTCCAAGGAGCACTATGAGCGAACGAGCCGTTGCATCGACAGAGCCGCTGTTTACCGGCCCCGACTGGGATTACCGGGACGTCATGCGGGTCTACGAGGCGATCGAAGAGATCGCCTTCGGGGAGTTGGGGCTCGATATCTATCCCAATCAGATCGAGGTCATCAGCTCGGAGCAGATGCTCGACGCCTACTCGGCCATGGGGATGCCGCTGTTCTACAAACACTGGTCGTTCGGCAAGCACTTCGCCCGCGACGAAATGCTCTACCGCAAGGGTTACCAGGGGCTAGCGTACGAGATCGTCATCAACTCCAAGCCGTGCATCTCCTATATCATGGAGGAGAACACCATGACCATGCAGACGCTGGTCATGGCCCACGCCGCGTTCGGCCACAACCACTTTTTCAAGAACAACCGCCTCTTTCGCGAGTGGACCGACGCCGACGGTATCCTCGACTACCTCGAGTTTGCCAAGGGTTATATCACCGAGTGCGAGGAGCGTTACGGGATCTCCGCGGTGGAGCGGGTGCTCGACGCCGCCCACGCCTTAATGACCCACGGCGTCCACCGCTACCCCCGGCGCCACGCCAAGAGCCTGCGCGAGGAGCGGGACCGGGAGTTGGAGCGGCTCAAGTACGAGGAGCAGACCTACAACGATCTGTGGCGGACCATCCCCGCCGATGAAGAGAGCGCCGAAGCGGCAATGCTTGATCGTATCAGCGACCGCAAGCGGAAGCTCGGCCTCCCGGAGGAGAATCTGCTCTACTTCCTGGAGAAACGCGCGCCGAACCTGCAGCACTGGCAACGCGAGATCCTGCGTATCGTGCGTAACGTGGCGCAGTATTTCTACCCTCAGAAACAGACCAAGGTCATGAACGAGGGGTGCGCCTCGGTGGTGCACTACTACATCATGAACCGGCTGCACGAACAGGGCCGCCTGACCGACGGCGCGTTTATGGAGTTTCTCCACAGCCACACCAACGTGGTCTTTCAGCCCGATTTCGACGATCCCCGCTTCTCCGGCCTGAACCCTTACGCCCTCGGCTTCGCTATCCTCCAGGATTTACGGCGGATGGCACTGGAGCCGACCGAGGAGGACCGGTGCTGGTTCCCGGAGATCGCCGGCAGCGGCGACTGGGTTTCGATATGGCAGGAGGCGTGGCGTGCCTACCGGGACGAGAGCTTTCTCTTGCAGTTCCTGAGCCCAAAGGTGATTCGCGATTTCAAGTTCTTCTGCATTGAAGACGAGGCGGACTCCCCGCACCTGGTCGTCGACGCCATCCATGATGAAGCGGGTTATAAGGCGGTCCGCCGTTCTCTGGCCGCGCGGTACGATCTGGCCCGCATCGAGCCGGATATCCAGGTGGTGGATGTCGACTTGGCGGGGGACCGCAAATTGATCCTGGAACACCGGGTGGTGGACGGCGTGATCCTGGAAGAGCGCGACGCTGTGGCTGTTTTGCGGCGTCTGGCCGATCTGTGGGGCTACAGCGTAAAACTCTACGAAGTCGATCCCGCCACCGATCGCGTGATCAACGAGTACCCGGAAGTGGGGCCCGCCGATCGTCTCTGACCAGCAAGTGTCTTGCAAAGCCGGCCGAGGGCGGGGGCGGACCTTCTTGCAGGGGACGCTGTAAATACATCCCTGTACGCTCGACGGCGGCATCCATGCCGCCGACGCCCCTGCAAGAAGGTCCGCCCCCGCCCTCGGCCGGCTTTGCAAGACACCCAACACGGTAAGGGGCTCCGGAAATTGCGGGTATTATGGAGTCGGTCCTTTACGGTGCTATGATCTAACGACCGTTGGTCGGAGCAATGTCAGGAGTCTTTTCATGCGGCGATCTCTCGTTCCCATAACCGTAGCGGCCGGCCTGGCCATGGCCGGCGGTCCCGTCCACGCCACCGGGGGTATTCTCGGCCTCTCCGCCGGAGCGAACCTCTGGTATCACCAGCCGAGCGGTACGCAGGAGTTCGCCGGCGAGAGCTTCGATATTGATGACGATTTCGGCCTCAACAACGACCGGGACGGGCATATCTGGCTTCAGTGGGATCACTTCGTTCCGGTAATCCCCAGCGTCCGGTTGGAGCGCACGGGGCTGAGTGAAGACGGCACCGGGGAGATCAACCTTGCTTATGGCGACGTGGTCGCCGGCGCCGAAGTGAAGAGCGTTGTCGATCTGGAGCAGACCGACCTGACCCTCTACTGGACGCCGATTCCGATGCCTTTCGTGGACTTCGATATCGGTATCACCGGCAAGCACATCGACGGCGAGATTACCGTGGAGAATCGGGCGGATGAGGCCCAGCGGGAGAGCGTGACATTCTCCGGGACGCTGCCCATGCTCTTCGGCCGCGTCGGTATCGACATCCCGGGTACGCGCATCCGCAGTGAACTCTCGATCAAGAGCCTCGATGTCGGTGACCACTCGATCCGCGACACCCAGTTCATGGTTGCCTATAAGTGGTGGTATGCCGGCGCGATGGTCGGATATCGGGACATCTCCGTCGACCTTGACGACTTCGACGATGTAACCGTGGACATCAGTTTTAACGGGCCCTTCGCTGGGTTCTTTTTGCGCTTTTGATCTGGCTTTCGCGGGGGGCGCGAAAGGAACCAATGGTACTGCGGTGTTGTCGGCTGTTACTGTAGGCCGTTATATCCGTCCCGGTTGGCCCGGGCCATTTACCGTGTAAAGCGAAGTCATTCCGAGGGAGTTTTCAATGTATCGAGCGACAGCCGCGGCAGTATTGGCGCTGCTTCTGACCGCATTTCCCGTGCATGCGCAGGAACTGGTGCCCGAGGGTGAAATGCAGATGGATCCCGAGCTGATGGAGACCCAACAGCGGCTCCAGCAACTTCAGGAGCAACTGAGCCAGATCCAGCAGGAGACCTTCGAAGGAAGTGATGAACTGCAGCAACAGCAGCAGGCGCTTGAGGACCGCGCGACCGCGAAGATGGAGGATCTTGGTTACAATCCGCAATCGCACTACGACCGCATGGAAGAGATCTACGATCGCTTCGAGAGCGGCGAGTTGGAGATGGATGAGCAGCAGCGTCTCGCCGAGGAGTTCCAGCAGGAACAGATGGAGCTCCAGCAGGCCCATCAGGAAGCCATGCAGGATGAGGAGTTCCGCCAATCCATGGAGCAGGACATGCAGGACTTCCAGCAGAACTTGCTGGCCGCAATGCAGGAGCACAACCCCGAGACGGAGAGCATGATCCAGGAGTTGCAGGAGTTGCAGGCCCAACTCCAGCAGCGCATGGAGCAGCAGCACGGCGGCGGCATGGCGCCGGAAGGTGGGATGCTGGACTAAGGTCTCCGCTCAGCAGCATTGTCCGGGGGTGGCCGCCGTCGACGGCCGCCCCCTTTTTTATGGGCATACCCGCGCATGCCACTGGTTGCTACGCTGTTCTCACCTTACGGAAAGTATTGCCGTGGTGTATTCCCGGCCGGGCGGCCTCCGGACGCGCCGAGAAGCGCAGGGTACCCGAAGGGCGCGTCCGGTGAGCCCGGCCGGGAATGCACCACGGCAATACTTTCCGTAAGGTGAGTACTGCTAATGTTACGGATAGCGTGAGCGGGAGCAGAGGGGGAGTCCATGGGGATGCTGATCGGCGGGGAGTGGTCGCGGGAGAGCTACCACCGGGACGAACAGGGGCGGTTCCTGCGCAACGAGAGCATGTTCCGCAACCGGGTCCACGCGGAAGGGCGTTTCCCTCCGGAGCCGGGACGCTACCACCTCTATGTTTCTCTGGCCTGTCCCTGGGCCCATCGGACATTGATCGCCAGGCATCTCAAAGGGCTGGAAGAGGCCGTATCGGTGTCGGTGGTCCATCCTCTGATGCTGGACGAAGGGTGGGAGCTGCGCGACGACTTTCCGGGGGCCACGGGTGATCCGCTGCTCGGCGCCCGCTACTTGCGGGAGGTTTACACCGCGGCCGAACCCGCGGCCACCACCCGGGTGACGGTCCCGGTGTTGTGGGATCGCAAGGAAGGGACCATCGTCAA
>SKJZ01000148.1 GCA_007121755.1 Halorhodospira sp.
CTTCGCCTACGCGCTGATCATCATCCTGCAGAACCGGCAACCGGTGCGGGAGCGGCTGACGGCGTGGGCCCAGGGGTCCGGCTTCGCCTTCACGCGCAGCGCGATGGGGCTGCTCGCTCTCGTCTGGCACTGGGTGGCCATCGCTTACTTCGGTGCCCTGGCGGCGGTGACCGTGCTCCGCCCCGAGGACGCGTTGCCGTTCATGGCGCGGGCGACGTTGCAGACCGTGGTGGTGGTGGGCGGCGGCATCTTCCTCTCGGTGGTGTTGAGCCGGATCATCAGCCGCAAGATCCACATCCCGGACGAGACGCGCCACCGGTTCCCGTTACTCGAGGAGCGCCTCAACGCCTATGTGCCGACGGCGCTGAAGGTCGTGCGCAGCGTCATTCTGGTGGTGGTGCTGGCGTTGGTGCTGGACGCCTGGAGCGTGCTCGACTTCACGGCGTGGCTCGTGTCGGACGCCGGTACGCGGACCGTGGGGCTGATCCTCACCGTGGCGCTGATCCTCGCCGCCGCGGCGCTGATCTGGCTGGCGGCGGCCAGTTGGATCGAACACCGGTTGAGCCCGGATACCGGCCACGGCGAGCCGGGGGCGCGGGAGCGGACCCTGCTGGTCCTCTTCCGCAACGCGTTGGCGGTGACCTTGGTGACCTTCACCGCGATGGTGGTGCTGGCCGAGATCGGCATCAATATCGGGCCGCTGATCGCCGGCGCCGGTATCCTCGGCCTCGCCATCGGTTTCGGCGCCCAAAAGCTGGTTCAAGACATCATCACCGGGATCTTCATCCAGTTGGAGAACGCCATCAACACCGGCGACATCATCACCGTGGCCGGCACCACCGGCACCGTGGAGCGGTTGACCATCCGCTCCGTGGGCATCCGCGATTTGGCCGGCACCTACCACCTGATTCCCTTTTCATCGGTGGATGCCGTCTCCAACTACAGCCGGGACTTCGCTTACCACGTCGGCAGCTACGGGGTGGCGTACCGCGAGGATGTGGACGAGGTGATCTCGCACCTGGAGGCGGCCTACGAAGAGTTGAGGGAAGACCCGGTCCAAGGCCGGAATGTTTGGGAGTTCACCGTGGACGGCGTGACGTCGTTGGGGGACAGCGCGGTGACCATCCGGGTGCGGATCAAGACGGCGCCGGCGACCCAGTGGGGGGTGGGCCGCGTCTACAACCGCTTGGTCAAGAACCACCTGGACGCGGCGGGAATCGAGATCCCATTCCCGCACACGACCGTCTACTTCGGCCAGGACAAGGACGGTACTGCGCCCCCCGCCCGCCTCGAGGTGCTGCAGTCCAAGAGCGGGTTGGAGAGATAGGGGGTGGGGGCTCCCCATACGGGGGCGTCGGCGGCATGGATGCCGCCGTCGAGCGTACATGGATGTATTCACAGCGTCCCCCGTATGGGGAGCCCCCACCCCCTATCTCTCCAACCCGCTCTTGGACCTCGCCAACCGGGGCTATAGAATCTCCAGCGCCAAAGCGACGCCCTGGCCGCCGCCGATACACATCGTGACCAGGCCTTTCTTCAAGCCGTCCCGCTGCATCGAGTGCAGGAGCCGGGTGGTGAGGACCGCGCCGGTCGCGCCGATCGGGTGGCCGTGGGCGATGGCGCCGCCCTCGACATTGACCACCTCTTCCGGCAGACCCAGGTCACGCATCACGGCGATGGCGATTGCCGCGAACGCCTCGTTGATCTCGCACCGCTCGACGTCGGAGGCCGACCAGCCCGCCCGTTTGAGACACTGCTGGACGGCGGGCACCGGTCCGAGCCCGAACATACCCGGCTCCACGCCGCCGACCCCGTAGGCGACGATGCGCGCGACCGGGGAGAGCCCCTTCTTTTCGGCGAACCCTTCGTCGGCCACGACCATGGCCGCGGCGCCGGAGTTGATCCCCGGCGCGTTGCCGGCGGTGATGGTGCCGTCCTTGCGGAAGGCGGGGCGGAGCTTCTGCAGCCCCTCGATCGTGGTGTCACCGCGGTTGTGCTCATCGGTATCGAAACGGATGGTGCCCTTGCGGTCGGGGATCTCCACCGGGGTGATCTCCGATTCAAACCGGCCCTCCTGCTGGGCGGCGCTGAACCGCTTCTGCGAGCGCAGGGCCCACTCGTCCTGCTCCTCGCGGGAGATCTTGTACTGTTCGGCCAGATCTTCGGTGTGCCACCCGGAGTGTTGATCGCTAAAGGCGTCGTTGAGGCCGTCGTTGAGGACCGCGTCGACCAGTTGGTTGTGGCCGAGGCGGTAGCCGTAGCGGCCCTGCATCACCATGTAGGGCGCGCGGTCCATATTCTCCATGCCGCCGGCGACGGCGCATTCCACCATGCCGAGGGCGATTTCCTGGAAGGCGTTAACCACGGCCTGGGCGCCGGAGCCGCAGACCCGGTTCACGGTGAGCGCCGGTACCTCTACGGGGATGCCGGCGTTGACCGATGCCTGCCGCGCCGGGTTCATCTTGCATCCGGCTTGGATGACGTGGCCCATGACAACCGTGTCGACGGCGGTGGGTTCGAGGCCGGCGTGGGAGAGTGTCGATTTGATTACGGCGGAGCCAAGGTCGGGGGCCGGGGTGTTCTTAAGGGTGCCTCCAAAGGTCCCAATGGCTGTGCGTGTGGGCGCGCAAAGCACGACACGGCGCTCGGACATGGTCGATCCTCCTGATAAACGTATTGTTAAGCTGGCCATTCTGAGTCTAAACCCGGTCCAGGGTTCTCGCCAGTCGATGGCGCAATGTGGTGTTCGGTCGGTCCGACCGCTTACCGCCTAGTCGGATTGGGGCAGGAAGAGTGCTGGATCGACGGCGTTGCCGTTGAGGATGACGGTCCAGTGGAGGTGCGGACCGGTGACACGGCCGGTGGCGCCCACGGTGCCGATCTGTTCCCCGCGGGCGACCTCCTGGCCGATCTCCACATCCATGCGGTCCATATGGCAGTACATCGTTACCAGGCCGTTTCCGTGGTCGATGAGGACGGTTTTGCCGTTGAAAAAGAAGTGTCCCAGCTCGATCACCTTTCCGGCCTCGGTGGCGACAATCGGCGTGCCCACCGGCGCGGCCAGGTCGAGGCCGTTGTGGGGGTTGCGCGGCTGGTCGTTGATAAAGCGCCGGGTGCCGAAGGGCGAGCTGCGCCGGGCGTCGGCCACCGGGATTTCGAGGTCGAGACGCGGGGTGCGGTCCACCGCATCGCTGAGATAGGCGCCGCGGATGCGCCGGTGCTCGGCGCGGATGCGCTTCAGGTCTTCCTCCCCCGGGGAGACCAGGCGCTCTTCGGGAATGGTCAGATGCTGGGCCTCGTACTGGTAAGACAGCACGCGGAAATGGTGCTCGCGTCCATCCACGGTGAGGGTGTGCTGCCCCGGATCGGCACCGAGGGCGATGCCAACAACCGCCTGCCAGCCGTCAGCGCCGTCGACCGACAGTACGTCACGCCCGTGGTAACGGACCTTCTGTGGCTGTTCCGCGGTGTCCAGGGGTACCACGGCCACGCCGCCGGGGATCGGCCAGTGCTGCGGGACAGCGGGCGCGCCCAGGGCGCTGTGACCGAGCATCAATAGAACCCAGGTGGCGGCAAAGCGCCATCCGGTCCGCGATAGGGCCATTACCATTCTCTCTCCGTGCTCCAGAGAAGCGTCACAAAACCGTCCGCACCGAATTACTCCAATACCTCGCACCGTATTATACCTTCGGCGAGACGGGCGGATACCGTTTCGCCCACCGCCACTTGTCCGACACTGTGGACTACCGCACCATCTCTGTCGCGTTGCACCACCGCGTAGCCGCGCTCCAGCGTGGCCAGCGGACTGACTGCATGCAGCGCCCGCGCCAAGCCCTCTACAGCGCCGCGCCGCCGGGCCAAGACATCGCGGAAACCCCGGGTCAGTCGTTGCTCCAATTCGTCGAGCCGTTGGGCGCGTTCCTTGACCCGGCGTCCCGGGTGCTGGGCGGCCAGCCGGTTGGCGAGGGCGTCGAGGCCGGTCTGTTGCCGCCGAATGTGTCGCCGGGCCGTCTCCGCCATCCGCCGGCGCAGGCTCGCCAACCGCTCCAGCCACTCCCCGCTGTCGGGGCTGAGCAGTTCCGCCGCCGCGGAGGGGGTGGCGGCGCGTTGATCGGCCGCCAGGTCGGAGATGGTGAAATCCACCTCGTGCCCAACGGCGCTGACCACCGGGATCGGGCAGGCGCGGATCGCACGGGCGATCCGTTCGTCGTTGAACGCCCACAGGTCTTCCAGGGAGCCGCCGCCGCGGGTGAGCAGCAGCGCGTCGGTGTCGCCCCTCCGCCCCGCGACTTCCAGCGCCTCGACGATGGCGGGCGCCGCGCTCTCCCCCTGTACCGGTACCGGATAGATGCGCACCGCCAATGCCGGGAAGCGCCGCTGCAATACGGTGAGGACATCGCGTATGGCGGCCCCGGTAGGGGATGTGATGACGCCAAGCCGGCGGGGGAGGGACGGCAGCGGGCGCTTATGCGCCGGATCGAAAAGCCCCTCGGCTTGGAGCTTCGCCTTCAACGCTTCGAGCGCCCGCTGCAGGGCGCCCTCGCCTGCGTCCTCCAGGTGTTCGACGATCAGCTGGAACTCGCCCCGCGCCGGGTAGAGGCTGACCTTGGCCCGCGCCAGCACGTGGTCGCCGTTCTCCGGGCGGTGGCGCAGCCCGATCGCCTTGCCTTTGAAGAAGGCGCAGCGGATCTGCGCGTCGCGGTCCTTGAGCGTGAAATAGAGATGTCCGGATGACGGCCGGGCGAGGTTGGAGATCTCCCCCTCCACCCAAACGGCGGGCAGCGCCGTCTCCAGCAGTAGACGGACCTCCTGGTTAAGGCGCGAAGGGGAGTAAATTACCCGTCCGGCCGCGTCGATGGGGGCGTTCATGGCGCCATGGTACCGGGAATGGGGGTTCCACTGCACCGGTTCCGGGGGCGGGGAGATCCCCGTTCAGGGACGCCGTGAATCCATCCCTGGAGGCTTGACGGTCGCCGTCCAGGCGACCGACACCCTGAACGGGGATCTCCCCGCCCCCGGAACCGGTGCAGTGGGGTTGGTGGATTGAGGGGAACTCGGAATTGCCTGACGGCGGCAGGGTGATAAAATGTCCGGCTACATTCAGCCCCGGCTCAGGGGCGCACGCCCGCGAGGTTCCGCTCCATGCGCATTGCCCAAGAGGCCCTGACTTTCGACGATGTCCTCCTCCTTCCCGCCGCTTCGTCCGTCCTGCCCCGTGAAGTCGATCTGCGCACGCGCCTGACCCGCCAAATCGCCCTCAATATCCCGCTGGTCTCTGCCGCTATGGATACCGTCACCGAGGCGCGCCTGGCCATCGCGTTGGCCGAGCTGGGCGGTATCGGGATCGTCCACAAGAACCTGACCGCGGAGCAACAGGCGGCCGAGGTGCGGCGGGTCAAGAAGTTCGAGAGCGGCGTAATCAAAGAGCCGATCACCGTGGCGCCCACCGCCGCCATCGGCGAGGTCATCGAATTGACCAAGGCACACGGTATTTCCGGGGTGCCGGTGGTCGACGGCGAAGCGTTGGTCGGCATCGTCACCGGCCGTGATCTTCGCTTCGAGACCCGCGTCGATGAACCGATCTCGGTGGCCATGACCCCGAAAGATCGGTTGGTGACGGTACGGGAGGGCGCGGATCGCGAAGAGGTGTTGGAGAAACTGCATCAGCACCGTATCGAGAAGGTGTTGGTGGTCGATGACGCCTTCCGGTTGCGCGGCATGATTACCGTGAAGGATATCCAGAAGGCTCGGGACTACCCCCTCGCCTGCAAGGACGAGTACGGCCGGTTACGTGTCGGGGCTGCCGTGGGGGTGGGCGAGGGCACGGAGGAGCGGGTGGCGGCGCTGGCCGCCGCCGGCGCCGATGTGTTGGTGCTGGATACGGCACACGGCCACTCCGCTGGGGTGATCGAGCGGTTGCATTGGCTCAAGAAGCACTATCCGGAGGTCGATGTGATCGCCGGTAATATCGCCACCGGGACCGCCGCGCGGGACTTGGCCGGCGCCGGGGCCGACGGGGTCAAGGTCGGCATCGGCCCCGGTTCGATTTGCACTACGCGGGTCATTGCCGGTGTCGGGGTTCCCCAGATTACGGCCGTCAGTGAGGTCGCCAAGGCGTTGGAAGGCACCGGGGTTCCGCTAATCGCCGACGGCGGTATCCGTTTTTCGGGCGATGCGGCCAAGGCGCTGGCCGCCGGTGCCCACAGTGTGATGGTCGGCAGTCTGTTGGCCGGGACCGACGAGGCGCCCGGTGACGTCGAGCTCTATCAGGGGCGTTCCTACAAGTCGTATAGGGGCATGGGTTCGTTGGGCGCCATGGCGGGGAGCCAGGGCAGCGCCGATCGGTACTTTCAGGAGAATGCCGCCTCCGTGGATAAGCTCGTTCCGGAGGGGATCGAGGGACGGGTGCCGTACAAGGGGAGCATGGTGGCGATCGTCAATCAGATCCTGGGCGGCATGCGGGCCAGCATGGGCTACGTGGGCTGCGCCGATATTGACGAGATGCGTACCAAGCCGCAGTTCGTCCGTATCACCGGGGCGGGTATGCGCGAGAGCCACGTACACGACGTCTCGATTATCAAGGAGGCTCCGAACTACCGTGTCCAGTGATCCCGCCGGCGTGGCGGATATCCACGCCCACCGTATTCTGATTCTGGATTTCGGCTCCCAGTACACCCAGCTTATCGCCCGGCGGGTGCGGGAGTCGGGGGTTTACTGCGAGATCTATGCCCACGATTGCGGGGATAGCGCCATCACGGCGTTCCGTCCGGCCGGGGTGATCCTCTCCGGCGGTCCGGAGTCGGCGGTTGTGACCGAAGCACCGCGGGTGCCCGTCGCAGTCTTGGAGCTGGGCGTGCCCATCCTCGGTATCTGTTACGGGATGCAGGCCCTCGCCGCCCACCTCGGCGGCGCCGTCGAATCCTCGGCCAAGAAGGAGTTCGGCTACGCCCAAGTTCGCGCGCGCGGCCACTCCCGCCTGCTGCGCGATATCGAAGATCACGCCAGCCCCGAGGGGTGGGGATTGCTGGACGTCTGGATGAGCCACGGCGACCGGGTGGCCGAACCGCCGGAAGGCTTTAAGGTGATCGCCAGCACCGACAGCGCGCCGGTGGCCGGCATCGGCGACGACGAGCGCGGCTGGTACGGCCTGCAGTTCCACCCCGAGGTGACCCATACGCCACAGGGCGGTCGCATATTGGAGCGCTTCGCGCGCGAGATCTGTGGGTGTCCCGGGGATTGGACGCCGGGCAATATCATCGACGACTGCATTGCCCGCGTGCGGGCTCAGGTGGGGGACGGCCGGGTGGTGCTGGGCCTCTCCGGCGGCGTCGACTCGTCGGTAACGGCGGCGCTTCTCCACCGCGCCATCGGCGACCGCCTCACCTGCGTCTTCGTCGACAACGGGTTGCTGCGCCTCGGCGAGGCGGAGCAGGTGATGGCCACCTTCGCCCGCCACATGGGTGTGCACGTGATCCATGTCGACGCCGAGGCCCGCTTCCTGGAAGCGCTGAAGGGTATCGACGACCCGGAGAAGAAGCGGCGGATTATCGGCCACGGCTTCATCGAGGTTTTCGATGAAGAGGCCGCCAAACTCGAAGATGTACGCTTTCTGGCGCAGGGGACCATCTACCCCGACGTCATTGAGTCGGCCGGGGCC
>SKJZ01000111.1 GCA_007121755.1 Halorhodospira sp.
GGCGGCGAGGCGAGCCAAGTCACTGTCGTGGAGTGGCACGGCGGTGCGCCGGGCGCCGACTATTTGACCTGCCCGGTGACGGAGTTGGTGGCCGGTGCTTCCGGCATGGTCGATTTGGTCCGCATCGCCGAGGAGGGCGACCGGGGCTGTTGCGTCGGCGCGGTTAGCGGGACGGTTGCGCGCGACGGACGGGTCAGTGCGCACAGCTTTGTCGTCGGCGGTAGCAAAGTGCGGCTCGATCTTGAGGTCAAGGTTGTCGGGGACCACGCCGAGGGCGAATTGACCGGGCTACATGTCACCGGTGATAAGCAGTTCGTCGACCACCACACCTGGGTCCATCACGACGCTGAGCACACCCGCAGCAGGCAGATCGTCAAGGGCGTGCTTGACGGCAAGTCGGAGACCGTCTTCGACGGGATCATCAAGGTCCATCCGGGCGCTCAGAAGACCGACGCCGAACAGCAGAACCGGAATCTGGTGTTGAGCAAGCGGGCGCTGGCCCACTCCAACCCCCGGCTCGAGATCTACGCCGACGACGTGCGCTGCACCCACGGCTCGACGGTGGGGGAGCTCGACGAGAACGCGATCTTCTATCTCCGTTCGCGCGGGGTTGATGAAGAGACTGCGCGCGGTATCCTGACCTTTGCCTTTGCCGGGGACGTCCTTGAAACGGTCCGCTGCCGGCAGGCGGCGGCCTATGAGAAGGCGTTGCTGTCGCGACTATTGCCCGGTGGAGAGGGCGTGGGGGAGATGGAATGAGCGCGGTGCAGGAGTCCGTTGTCGCCGGCGGCGGCTTGAATCCGGAGCTGTTGCGGCGGGATTTCCCGGTTCTGGAGCGGGAGGTCCACGGCAGCCCGCTGGTCTACCTCGATAACGCCGCTAGCACCCAGAAGCCGCAAGCGGTGATCGACGCGGAGCTGGATTGCTACCGGCGGTACTACGCGAATGTCCATCGCGGCGTCCATACCTTGTCGCAGGAGTCGACCGCGGCCTTCGAGGGCGCGCGCGGTCGTGTCCGCCGCTTTCTCAACGCCCCGAGCGAGCAAGAGATCGTCTTCGTGCGCGGCACCACCGAGGCGATCAATCTAGTCGCCCACAGCTTCGTCGAACCCAGGGTGAAGCCCGGCGATGAGATCGTGGTGACCCATATGGAGCACCACTCGAATATTGTTCCGTGGCAGCTCCTTTGCGAGCGGACCGGGGCCGTGCTGCGCGTGGTGCCGATCTCCGATGCCGGCGAATTCGAGGTCGCCGACGTGGAGGCGGCCTTGACCGCGCGCACCCGCTTTCTGAGCTTGGTCCACGTCTCCAATGTCCTCGGTACTGTCAATCCGGTCCGGGAGATTGTCGCCGCGGCCAAGAGCCGGGGGGTGCCGGTGCTGGTCGACGGCGCCCAGGCGACGCCCCATATGCCGGTCGATGTTCAGGAACTCGACGTCGACTTCTACGCCTTCTCGGGCCACAAGATCTACGGTCCGACCGGGATTGGGGTGCTGTACGGCCGCTACGACCTGTTGGCGGAGATGGTTCCGTACCAGGGCGGTGGCGACATGATCCGCACCGTCTCGTTTGCTGGGACCGAGTACGCCGATCCGCCGGCCCGCTTTGAGGCCGGCACGCCGAATATCGCCGGGGCGATCGGTCTCGGCGCGGCGGTCGACTACCTGCTTGCGATCGGGCTGGAGCGGATCGCCGCTTACGAGGCCGAGTTGGTTGCGTACGCCGCCGAGGCCATGGCCGAGGTGCCCGGTATCCGTCTGATCGGAACACCGCGCCGGCGCGCCGGCGCGGTCTCCTTCGTTATGCCAGAGGCGCACCCGCACGATATCGCCACCATCCTCGATCAGCAGGGGATCGCGATCCGGGCCGGGCACCACTGCACCGAGCCGTTGATGGAGCGGTACGGAGTCCCCGCCACCGCCCGCGCCTCGTTCGGGCTCTACAATACGCGGGACGAGGTGGACGCGCTGGTCGCGGGCCTGCACAAGGTCAACCGCCTCTTCGGTCTGGACACTTAGCACGGAGCGGCGGCGAGCGTATGGCGGAGATTGATGCCCTCTACCAGGCGCTCGTTCTGGAACACAACCGGAATCCACGGCGCTACGAGGTGTTGGAGCCGTGTACCCACCGGGCGTCGGGCCGCAATCCGGTCTGCGGCGACCGGGTAGAACTCTATCTCCGCCTCGACGGCGCCGTTATCGAAGAGGCGGCGTTCCAGGGCGAGGGGTGCGCCATCTCCACCGCTTCGGCCTCCTTAATGATGGAGATCGTTGCGGGACGTGAAGCGGCGGCCTTGCGGGAACTGTTTGCCGACTTCGAGGATGTGTTGCGGGGCCGCCGCGGTCCGGATGAGGTCGATCTGGGCGGGCTGGCGCCGCTGGCCAATGTCCGCGGCTTCCCGGGCCGGTTGGGCTGCGCGACTCTGCCGTGGGAGACATTGCTGCGCGCTCTGGAGGCGTAAGGAGGTCCGCCCCCGACCGGCTCTTCGAGACCTCCGTCAGGCCTTGTAGAGGATGCGGACCGCGCCCCAATGTTTGCCGTGGACGGAAATCGGCGCCGAGGCGTCCTTCATCGGTTCGAACGCGCCGCCCCCCATGTCCCGGCGGTAGGTCTGGAGAAGAAAGGGTTCGGTGTTCCGGGCCGCCGCCTGGGCGGTGCGATCCATCCACATCCGCCGCTGCCGGGCGTGGCGCGCGTTCCACTCCGGATCTCCGGGCCGTTGCGGGTTGGTAACGTGCAGATTGTGCGTGCCGATATAGCCGGCGCTGTCGATGGCGCAGCATCCGGCGATCTTGGGCAGTTCCTCCAGCGGCGGTTCCTGGATCGGCGGCAGGATGCGGTCGGTGAACTCGACGTAGCGGGTGGTGTACTGCTGCGGGTCAGTGCCCGGTACCGGCTGGTGGTCGCGGTCGAACAGCGCGTCCATGTCGATCTCACTGTCGGCGAGAGCGCGCTCGAAGGCCTTGCCGATGGCGTCCGCCACGCGCCGGGCGCACTCGATATATGGCGTGTCGTCGGTCGCGGCATCGGTCGTATTGGTGATATTGGCCAACTCTTCCGTGAAGGTCAGGAAGCGGTTGATCCGTTCCTGTCCCTCCTGCAACAGCCGCTTCGACTCTTCAACCTCTGTCGCTCTCTCGTTAAGCCGGTCCCGTGCGGTATCGCTGTAGTGGTCGATCTCCTGGACCGCTTCAGCGATGCGCGCCGATTCAGTGTCGACGTCACCCATCGCCTTGGTGATCCGGTCTAAGACCTCCTGCATGCTGTGCGTCGCCTTTTCAACGAGCTCCGCCCGTTCGGTGCTGGTATGGCCGACTGCAATCAGTTGCTGGGTCTGATCGGACAGCTCCTGGAGTGTCCGATCCACGTCGGCAGTCGCTTCACCGGTCTGTCCGGCGAGCGTCTTGACTTGCTCCGCTACCACGCCGAACCCTTGTCCGGCTTCACCGGCGCGGGCTGCCTCGATGCTGGCGTTGAGCGCCAGCAGATGGGTCTGCTTGGCAATGGCTCCAATGCCGCGGGCGACCTTGGTAACCCGCTCCATCGCGTCGTTGAGATGCCCCAAGTCCGTCTCGATCTCCCGGACCGATTGGCTCAGGTCGCGGATGCGTTGCAGGGCGCTACGGATGGTTTCGTCCGACCGTTGCATGTCGGCCTTGGCGGCTCCGGAGACGTGCTGCGCGTTACGCGCGGCGGCGTCGACGAGCTTGTTCGCCTCGGATAGCGTCTGCGTCGACGTGCGTAGCGTATCGAAGAGTTCGGCCTCCCGCTCCGCCAGTCGCGTGGTGTCATCGACCTTGCCGGTGATCTCCATGACGTCGAGGCTCAACTTCGTGGCCTGTCGGGCGGCGTGCTGAACCACCTCGGCCAGCGCCGCGCCCTGGTTGCCGTCACTGCTATCGGCAGCTTCGCCGCTGCTGCTCAATTCCTGAATGTTTTCATGTAATTGCCGGCCGTGTTTTTCGGCGTCCTGAAGGTTGCTGGTGGCCTGGTGTACGGAGGTAGTGAGCTCTTCCAGCCCATCGACGGTATGGCGGCAGTGTTCATCGATGGTGCCAACCGACTCCTGAATCCGGCTCGACTCGGTGTCGACGTCGCTCATGGCGCTGCCGACCCCCTCCATGATCTCCTGGATGCCGTGCGCACCTTCGCGGACGGCTTCGGCCTGTTGCGTGCTGTCGGCGCCCTGCCGGACCAGCCGTTCGATGATGGCGGTCAGTTCTTCGAGGATCTGGTGGATATCGCCAGTGGCGTCGGCTGTCTGTTTCGCTAACTCCTTGACGTGTTCGGCTACAACGGCGAATCCGCGGCCGATCGGTCCGGCGCGGGTCGCTTCGATGGTGGCGTTGAGCGCCAACAGGTTGGTCTGCTTGGCGATAGTGCTGATCTCATTGGCGACCGTGGCCACACCCTGCAACGCCTCGTTGAGGGAAGAGAGCTGTTGCTCGACATTGGTGACCGAGTCGACCAATTGCCGGATTTCGTCCAGTGATTCGGCCATGGCCTTGCGAGAGCGTTCAATGCTCCGGCTGGCCTCAAGGGCCGTTTTGTGGGCGCGTTGGGTGGCCTGGTCGACAGTCTCGTTGCTTGTGGCCATCTGCCGCGCCGTGTTGCGCAGTTCATCGAAGACCCCGGATTGATGCCGGAATTGTTGGCTCAGGCGCTCCAAAACAGCGCCGATATCGGTCGCTTCGGTACCGATACGGCTGCTGTGGGCGCCGATCTCCTGGATCACGTCGAAATGCGTGCGGTTCTCTTGCGATAAAGAAAAGTCGGTTGTCATTTTGTCTTCGTGGGACGTGGTCACGATAAGACGGCATCCATGGGTTGTTGTTATTGTAGTAGGGCCGTCGACGGCACCATGGATATGGGAGTTTCCCTGATAACATATAACGGTCGTCCTTATGCGTAAAGTGTAGCCGGTTACGGCCGGCGGAGGTATTGAGTGTCCGTCTTTGTTACTCTTTCCGTTATGAAAAAGTGGTTTTTCGGTGTTGGCTTGTGTTGCGCGGTGCTGGTGCTTCAGGGGTGTTACATGCCGCCTGAAGAGGAGCGCATGGGATCGGCTCAGAATCCTCAGGCGGAACGGGTTGGAGAGTCGGCGCCGCAACGGGATCCGGATCCCCAACAGGAGCCGGAGTCCGCCGCGTGGGGGGATGGCGCCC
Source organism: Halorhodospira sp. (assembly GCA_007121755.1). GTDB lineage: Bacteria > Pseudomonadota > Gammaproteobacteria > Nitrococcales > Halorhodospiraceae > SKYL01. Next base: position 5,166 of record SKJZ01000111.1, read on the forward strand.
GAAACGGCGCGGCGGACCGGTCCGCGGGCGGCCGGGATGGGCGTGCGCCCGCTCCGGGCCAGGAGGCGGAAACGCCGGCGAACGTGGCGAACCGATTGGCCTATGAGGCGCGGCAGGCCATGGAGCAGGGGGACTACGACACGGCGGGCCGTAAATTGGAGCAGGCCCTGGATCAGGATCCGGAGCGGGGCGTGCTCTGGCAGCACTTGGCCACGGTGCGTTTCCGCCAGAGAGAGTTTGACCGTTCGGAGCGCCTGGCCTTGCGCGCGGTGGATCTGGCGGGGGATGACCTGGACCTGCTGCGCGAGAGTTGGTGGTTGGTCGCGGCGGCCCGCAATGAGCGGGGGGATTCGGCAGGAGCCAGGGATGCGGCGGCGGCGGCCCGCCGTTTCGGCGAGACCGGTGAGCACGAGTACGGCAGATTACGCTAAGGGCGGCTCTTTGATGGTGTCCGCGGAGGCGGCGCTGGCGGCTGCCGGCGCCGTCGGCCGCAGCGTGGCCGGCTTTGTCGAGCGTTCCGGGCAGCGCCATTTGACCGCCGAGGTGGCGCGGACCCTGGAGGAGGGTGGGGTGCTGGTGGCGGAGGCCGGCACCGGCACCGGTAAGACATTCTCCTATGCGGTCCCTGCGCTGCTGTTCCCGGGCAGAGTGGTGCTCTCCACCGGTACCCGCACCCTCCAGGATCAGCTTTTCCATCGTGATCTCCCGCGTTGCCGGGACGCCTTGGGGTGTCCGGCGGCCATCGCACTGCTCAAGGGCAGGTCGAACTATCTCTGCCGCTACCGCCTGGGGGCCGCCCTGGACGAGGGGTTGTTCCCCACATTGGAGACCGGGGCGGCCATGCAGCGGGCGGCCGAGTGGGCGGCGGCCACCGATAGCGGGGATATGGCCGAGGCCCCGCCGGATATCATTGAGGCGGCGGGGCGCATTACGACCACCCCCGACGCCTGTCTCGGGCAGGCTTGTCCGTCGTTCGATGAGTGTTTCTTTTTCGCAGCGCGGCGGCGCGCCTATGAGGCCGATGTCGTGGTGGTCAATCACCACCTGCTGCTATCCGACTGGGCGGTGAAGGATTCCGGCTACGGTGCGGTATTGCCGCCGGCGGACGCCTTCGTCCTGGATGAGGCGCACCAGCTCCCCGAGGCGGCGCGCGGATTTTTCGGCCTCGACGTCTCGGCGCGAGGGCTGCGCGAGCTGGTGCGCGATTGCCGCACGGCCGATCGCCGTGAGGCGGGGGACGCGCCGGACTTGCCGCCCGCCGTGGAGGGGGTGGAGGGCGCCGTCGATGAGGCGCGGTCGGCGTTGGGCGGCGGTGAACGTCGCGCGGCCTGGACCGGTGGAGCGGAGACGGAGGGCGCGCTCCGGCAGCTCGCGGCTGCACTGCAGGAGCTAGAGAGGGTGTTGGAGCCGATGGCGGCGCGGGGCGCGGAATTGGAGCGATGCCACCGCAGGGCCGTGGCTTGCCGGCGGGATTTGGACGCCTTCGCGGGGCCCCCGGCCGCCGACACGCTGCACTGGTTCGAGACCCGTGGCGGTGGGTTTACGCTGCACGCTACGCCGTTGGCGGTGGGGGAGGAGTTGAGCCGTCGAATGGCGCGGGAGGCGGAGAGTTGGATCCTGACTTCCGCCACGCTGACGGTGGACGGTTCGTTCGATCCCTTCCTGCGCCGGTTCGGCCTGGAGGAGCCGCGAACGCTAACGCTGGAGAGTCCGTTCGAGTATCGCGAGCAGGCCCTTCTTTATGTCCCGGAGGGGCTGCCCCAACCAAATGCGCCCGGTTACGATGCTGCGGTGCTGGAAGCGGCGTTGCCGGTGGTCGAGGCCGCGCCCGGCGGCGCCTTCTTCCTGTTTACCAGTTATCGAGCGCTGAATGGCGCCGCGGAGCGCTTGGGGCGGTTGCTGGATCGGCCGCTGTTGGTCCAGGGCCAGGCGGGCCAGAAACAGCTTCTCGACCGTTTCGTAGAGGCCGGTGACGCGGTGCTGCTGGGGACGGCCAGTTTCTGGGAAGGGGTCGATGTTCGTGGACCCGCGCTCTCCACCGTCATTATCGACCGGCTGCCGTTTGCCTCTCCCGGTGAGCCGGTGACCGCGGCGCGCATGGAGGCGGCGGAGCGGGCGGGGTGCTCCCCGTTCCGCGATGTCTCTCTGCCTGATGCGGTGCTTGCCCTCAAACAGGGCGCGGGTCGCCTGATCCGTGACGAATACGATCGGGGCGTGTTGATGATCGCCGATCCCAGACTACTCGGGCGCGGATACGGCAAGGCGTTTCGGCGCAGTCTGCCGCCGATGCCGCTGGGCCGTTCCCTGGATGATGTGGCGGGCTTCTGGGGGGCGCCCCCTTCCCTTCACCGATAAAGCCGGTACAATGCGTCGGTTATCGAACAGTGCGGGGCGTCTACAGGCGTCTACAGTCTCAACTCA
>SKJZ01000105.1 GCA_007121755.1 Halorhodospira sp.
CCTCAAGGTCGGTTTTTACCTGCTGGATTTGCGCCTCAAGGTCGGTCCTTACCTGTTGGATTTGCGTCTCAAGGTCGGTCCTTACCTGCTGGATTTGCGCCTCAAGGTCGGTCTTTACCTGCTGGATTTGCGTCTCAAGGGCGCTCTTTGCCGTTTCGGTCTGCCGTGACAGACGGCTTTCAGTACGTTCCAGATCCCACTTGGTGGGCAGGTTGTTTTCCAGTAGTTCGACCATCGATTCCGCCTGAGCCTCGGCCTGCGCTTCGCTGACCCCGGCAGCCGTAAGCCGATTGAAGTAGGCGTGGGTGTCGAAGACTACGACGCGTTCCTTCCCCTCCATCGCGCACCTCCGTTGTGCATTCCGTCATAGCTAACCGCTTCCATTATAGGAGTTGCCACGCCGGGAGCCAAATAGTCGTGACGCACGCCAGTCCGCAGAGCGGACCAGGGCTCTTCAATGGATCGCTCCAGCGCCGCGACCGTGAGCATGCCCCCCAGTAGGTCGATGTGGGGCGGCTCCAGCGCTTGGTCGAATAGGAAGCTGCCGGGCCGCTCCAGCTCCAGGCACTCTTGCAGCCAGCGGGAGCCGTCGAGCCGCACCCGAGCGTCGATGCGAAAGGATGCGTCGTTTCGGGCCAAACGGGCGAACTCGTCCTCGGTCGGCCGCAACCACGGGCGGTTGGGCCAGAGCCGGTTGAGATAGGGGCGCACCCGGCGGGTCAGGCGCCTTTTGAGGGTGGCCGGGCGGGGATCGAGCAGCGGCAGGCCGGTCTTGTCGTACGGGATCATCGCCAGATCCGGCGCCAGCGCGGCGATGATGCGGCGGTAGAGGTAGGCGTTGCGGCGCAACTCCCACGGCAGTTGGAGGCCGAAGTTGATCAACGAGTGGTCGAGGGCCGGCGTGCGGACATCGAGGTAGTGGTGGTTGAGGCGGACGATGTTGTAGACGAGGCGCCGGCTGCGGTGGGTCAGATAGAAGGCTTGGCTGGCGTCGAGGCCGGTCGCTCCGGCCGGATAGTCGGTCGCCACGGCGTCGTCGAGGTCGGACGCCGTGGCGCCGGGGAGGGGCAGGCCGCAGCGGCGCGCGACGTAACGGGCTACAAGCTGGCGGCGTTCGATCAGCTCGTGGCGCGGCCTATCGATCAGGAAGGTGGCTTTGAACAGCAGATCCTGCAGATAGCCGTCCACCGTTGCCCGGTAGCCGGCGTCCCGCAACCGGCGGGCGGTGCCCACCAGGCGCCAATGGCCGATATTGAAATCGCCCGGCCCGAGCGACGCGTCGAAGTTCGGCGCGTCCCGCATGTCCTGGCCCGCGGGAAAGATGTCCAACGGGTGGCCCAGGTGGCGGGCGATGCGCTCGGCGATGGGCAGTTCGAAGTCGCCCAGATCGTGACAGTGGAAGAGTCCGGCACGCCGGGACAGGCCGGGGTTGAGCGCCAGGTTGCAGCGTGAGTCCAAACCGGCGGTGACGGGCAGGGCCGTTCGATCTTCGTCCAGCCCGGCGGTCGCCGTGCGGTGAGCCTCCGTCAAGGCCGCCACTGCGGCGTCGACCCAGGGGGTGATGGAACCCGCCGGTTCGCGATTGACCGGTGGCGGCTGCCAAGTCGCGTGGCTCTCACGCAGGCCGCCGGGGGTCAACAGCGTGCGATGGGCTGGCGGCAGCAGCCGGACCCCCTCGACCTGCGTGCGGTCGCCCCACGGGTATGCGAGTAAGAGTGTCTGCAGCACGCCCAACCGGTCGGGCTCGGCGCCCCATGGCAGGGCGCTGGCGACGTCCGGTAGGCGCGTTCCGAACACGGTTGTTCGGCCGCCGGCGGCCGCCCAGTAAATGGGAATCGTCCCGACCCGGTCCGATTCGATCATCAGCGCACCGGGCCGGGTGGTATGCAAGATCAAGTAGGAGCCACCGGCGGCCCAAGGCTCTCCACCCGCCGACCAACGCCCGTCGTGGACGGCGATGTAGCCGGATTCCTTTTCAATCCGGTACGTCGGGTGAGGCACCGCGATGCGCAGCGCCCAGCCCGCACCTTGGAAGTGGATCCACTCCGTCTCTCCGGGGCCGGGAAACCGTCGATTCACGTCGTCCGGCCCGATGATGCCCTGCAGGATCAGCATGTCGCCCCCGGTATGCCGCTGATTGGGTCTACCAATCAATGCGCGTCAGCGTAGGGTGCCCCGCTGTGGTCTGTATGTGTTCTAGCGCACAGAAGGAGCGTATGGACAGAGGCTTACGATGCCCTTCAGTGGACAGGAGCCTCGCAAGAGCGGCGGATGCCGCCCTGCCTGCCGCTCTTGCGAGGCTCAAAGGAGGCGCGATGTCGACCTTGGAGCATGTCAGGACGATGTTGGACCGGACCCTCAGCCTGAACGGACGGGCGGAACGGTTCGGCCCGGAGACCCCGTTGCTGGGGGAGGTGCCGGAGTTGGATTCGATGGCGGTAGTGCTGCTGCTCACCGAGTTTGAGGAGCGCTTCGGCATCGTGGTGGAGGACGACGACGTCAGCGCCGAGACCTTCGAGACCCTCGGGACGTTGGTGGAGTTTGTCGATCGCAAGCTGGAGAGCGCGTAGCCGCGATGCTGGAGGCCGGTTTCCATGCCGGGGTGGTGGGGCGGCTCTTTCACGTCCTCCACCTCCCCGAGACGAAGCCGGCGGCGCGCGGGGTGCTTTACGTCCACCCGTTCGCGGAAGAGATGAACAAGTCCCGCCGCATGGCGGCGCTTCAGGCCCGGCGGTTGGCCGCTGCCGGTTGGGCCGTGTTGGTGCCGGACCACTACGGCTGCGGGGATAGCGCCGGCGATTTCCGCGACTCGCGGTGGGAGATCTGGGTGGAGGACTTGGCGGCCAGCCTGCGCTGGCTCGCCTCGCGTTACGCCGAGCCTCCGGTGGTCTGGGGGCTGCGCACCGGCTGTCTGTTGCTCGGCGAGGCGGTGGAACAGAGCGGGGTCGAGCCCGCCGCCGCCACGCTGTGGCAGCCGGTAGTCCGGGGTGAACCGTTTCTGACGCAGTTCCTTCGCCTGCGCATGGCGGCCGGGCTGTTGGACGGCAAGCGCGAGACCACGCGGGAGCTTCGCGCCGCGCTGGAAGCCGGGGAAGCGGTGGAGGTGGCTGGCTACGCGCTCCACCCCGGCCTTGCCGCCGCCCTGGGCCGGGTTGAGCTGCAGCCGCCGCCGGGGGCCGTGCACTGGATCGACGTTGTTCCGGAGGCGGAGGGCGGCTTGCCGCCGGTGAGCCGCCGGGCCGTCGACCGTTGGTTGGATGCGGGGGTCGACGTCACCGCGGAGGTGGTTTGCGGAGAGCCATTTTGGAGCACCCAGGAGATCCAAGAGGTCCCCGATCTCCTGGAGCGGACCACGCGGTGGCACTTGGGCAACCAGGGCTGCTAGGGGCTATCGAAGACGAAGGAATGCAGTGCGGTATGGCGAATGAAGAGGCCAGCGTCTTCGAGGCGGGCGGCGAGCGGTTGCTCGGCATCCTGCACGCCCCGCCTCGGCCGGCGGCGCGCGGAGTGTTGCTGGTGGTGGGTGGCCCCCAGTACCGGGTCGGCAGCCACCGGCAATTCCTGCTGTTGGCGCGGTATCTGGCCGCCCATGGTGTGCCGGTCTTCCGGTTCGACTACCGGGGCATGGGCGACTCCGGCGGTCCCCGGTGTTCGTTCGAGGAGGTCGAAGAGGATATCCGCGCCGCGGCCGACGCCTTTCAAGCCGCCGCCCCGGAGGTGCGCCGGGTGGTGATCTGGGGGTTGTGCGACGCCGCCTCCGCGGCGCTGCTCTACGCCTGGCGTGATCCGCGTGTGGACGGATTGATCCTGCTCAATCCGTGGGTTCGCACCGATGAGGGTTTGGCCAAGGCGCACCTCAAGCACTACTACCTGCGCCGGTTGACCAGCCGCGGCTTCTGGAGGGATCTGGCCACGGGCCGCTTCCGGCCCGTCCACTCGGTGGTCGGCCTCTCACGGACCGTCATGAGGGCGGTGGGGGCGGGCCGGGAGCGCCGGCCGGTGGAAGGGGCGCCGGCTCCGGAGCCGCCGGCATCGGGGCGGCCGCTGCCGGCGCGCATGGCCGAAGGGTGGAGGCAGTTCGACGGCTCCATTCTGGTGATCCTCTCCGGCAACGATCTGACCGCGGCCGAGTTTCAGGATACGGCCGATCGCTCACCCTATTGGCGGCGTCTTCTCAACCAGCGGCGGGTTAGCCGCCGGGAGCTGCCGGAGGCCAATCACACATTTTCCCGGCAGGCGTGGCGCGATCAAGTCGCCCGCTGGACGCTGGAGTGGATCGTGGAGACGCAATGACAGCCCATCCCGACGTGTCGGTCGTCATCCCCGCCTTCAACTGCGAGGCGTTCATCGGCGAGGCGATCGACAGCGCTTTGGCCCAGGACGGGGCGCGCGTCGAGGTGTTGGTCATCGACGACGGCTCGACCGACCGGACGGCGGACGTCGTCCGTGGCTACGGCGGCCGCGTGCGGTTGCTGCGCACCGCGGAGGCGCGTTCCGGAGCAGGGGCGGCACGCAATGTCGGCCTGCGCCACGCCGCCGCGCCGCTGATCGCGTTCCTCGACGGCGACGATGTCTGGCTCCCCGGTAAGCTGGCGCGGCAGAAGTGGTTGCTCGACGAGCGTCCGGAGGTGGGGCTGGTCTGCGCGCGGGGGGTCTTCTGGTATCCGGAGGACGGGGCCGGCGGCGTGCCTCCGGTCGAGCCGTGGGCGCCGGGAGAAGCCATCCCCCTGGATGTGGACGGTTGGGCCTACCACCGCCTGTTGCTGCGCCCGGCGTGGGTGTGGACGACCACGGTGGTGCTGCGCCGGGAGCTGGTCGAGCGGGTCGGGGGGTTCGATGAGTCCCTGCGCCTCGGCCAAGACTACGACTACTGGTTGCGCGCCTCCCGCGAGACGCGGATCCAGCGGATCGCGCAGCCGCTCGCCCTCTACCGCCAGCACGCCGACAACTCGACGCGCACCGCCCCCCGGCAACGGAACTACGAACTGGAGATCGTCGAGCGCGCCCTGGCGCGGTGGGGTCCGGTCGGTCCGGACGGCCTTGAGATCCCGCCCGCCGACCTGCGCCGGCGCATGGGCAAGCTCAACTTCCGGATGGGCTACATCCACTACTGGCACGGCAGCCCGTCGATCGCCTTCCGCTCCTTCTGCCGCGCGGTGGCCTATACCCCATCCGCCTGGAAGGTGTGGGCCTATGTCGCCGCGTCCTCGATGCACGCGGTGCTGCGCCTCCGGAGCCGCGGCGGCGCCGCGGGTGGCGAAGCGCTCACTGCCCGGAGCGGGCCAGCACGCCGTCATGGCCGGAGTTGAGCGCCAGCCGGGTGAGAAAGCGCCAGGGGGCGCGGTCCCACGGGGTGAAGCGGGGCAACTGGAAAGGATCCCAGCCGTGCCCGGCCGCGCCCGGACTCGTCGAGACCGCCAAGCGGAAACCGGCCCGGCGGAGCAGGGCGCGATCCCGATCGGTGTAGTCCCGCCCCGGTTTGCCGTTGGGGTAAGCGAAAGACTCCACCGGGACGCCGCAGAGCGAGCGCAGCCGTTCGGCGCTCTCGCCGATCTCCCACCGCGCCTGCTTTTCATCCACCTGAGCGAGGATGGGGTGGGAGACAGTGTGAGCACCAACGGTCATCCCCGCGTCGCACAAGCCGCGAACCTGACCGTCGGTCATCATCAGGTCGTCGGGCAGCGGCACGCCGATCCGCTCCGTCAAATCCTCGATGCTGGCATCGCGTACCTGGGGCGTCAGGTACTTGATGGCGCGGATGATGCTTTCAGCCGCGCCGCGCCGCTCCTCTACGCCGTCCAACCGGTGGTATCCCAGGCCCCGGTCGCGCAAATCGAGCGTCTCTCCGGGCGCCCGGCGCACCGCTTCGATGACGGTGTCGTTGAACATCCGCCCGCCGTTGAGATAGCCGGTGGCGATGAAAAACGTCGCGGGGAGCCCGTGGCGGCGAAGAATCGGGAGGGCGTGGAGGTGGTTGTCCGCATAGCCGTCGTCGAAGGTGACCGCCGTGGCCCGCGGCGGCAGCGCGCCCGCCTGGAGCCGCGCCACCGCTTCAGGCAGCGGCAAGACGCGGGTGTGCTGGGCCAGGATCTCCATCTGATTATCGAACAGGCGGGCATCGGGCTCCGCCGGGCGCATCGGGTCGGGCTCCGGCAGAACCCGGTGGTAGATGAGGATCGACAACTTGCGGCCTCTCCGGCTGAGCCCCCAAGCCTTTTCGATCGCCCGCAGGAGCGTCTTCATTGGTCTCATTTGGGCACCGATGGGATACGGCAACTATAGTGTAGCTGCCGAGTTTTGCCCGGCTGCTCAACCGAATGACAGGCATGCTGACAAACGCACGGTTTCTGGCGGATACCTGGAGCATCATCGAGGGCGCGCTTGATGAATTCGAGGGGCCTTGGGAGGCGTTGTACGGAGTGTGCTCGCCGCCGCCCTACCTCTCGTACATCTGGCAGAGCACGCTGTATGCGTTGTGCCCCGGCGGCAGCCGGCCCTTCGTAATCGCCCTGGCGGAGGGCGGGCGGCCGTGGGCCATGGCCTCTTTCGGCTACGCCGTCCGTAATGCGTCCCGCCCGATCCGGGCGCGCGTATTGAAAATGAACGAGAGCGGAGATCCCGAACTCGACGGCGTTCTGCTGGAACACAACCGGCCCTTGGCGCGGAGCGGAGATGAGGGAGAGGCGCTCGGCGCCATGGCGGCCTACTTGTTGGAGCACGGCCCGGCGTGGGACGAACTCTCCCTGGGGTGGGTCGACGAGGCGGTGTGGCGGCGGTTGCGGCCGGCCCTGTCGGGACTGCCGCTGACGGTCGTCGAAGACGGCCGGTCGCCGTACTACTTCATCGACGTGGGCCGCCTGTCCGGCTTGGACGACTACCTCGGGCTGATGAGCGCCAACACTCGGTATCAAATCCGCCGGGCCGTGCGCCAATACGGCGGTGCGGACGCGCTGACCTGGTCGGTGGCTCCCACCCCGGCCGTGGCGTTGGAGTGGTTTTCCGATCTCCAACGCCTCCACCAAGCGTCCTGGAACGTCCGCGGGCAGCGTGGCGCCTTCTCCAGCGCGCGTATCCGGGAGTTTCACGCCCGGCTGATCGCGGATCCGCGCTCATCCGGGGTCGTCGAGATCGCCCGTATCGACGCCGCCCACGGCCCCATCGGCTATCTCTACAACTTGCGGGCCGGTGACACAGTCTTTAACTACCAGAGCGGATTCGACTACGCCGGTGGCCGGCAGTGCAAACCGGGCCTGGTCAGCCACGCCCTGGCGGCGGCGGAGTACGGACGCCGGGGAATGCGGCGTTACGACCTGCTGATGGGCGACAGCCAGTACAAACGCAGCCTCTCCACCGGCAGCGGCAGCATGGTCCGTATCGTCCTCCAGCGCCGCCGGCTGCGCCTCGCCCTGGAGCGGATCGCCCGCTCGTTGCTGAGCGGGATACGGCGTTACTAACCTTTCGGAAGGTATTGTCAGGTAGCAGCCATACGGGGACGCCGTGAATCCATCCCTGGAGGCTTCACGGCCGCATCCCTGCGGCCGAGACCCCGTATGGCTGCTACCTGACA
>SKJZ01000102.1 GCA_007121755.1 Halorhodospira sp.
CAGTACCACCTGTTAGTCCAATATCACCAGTACCACCAGTTAGACCCTGATCACCCGTTGGTCCAATATCACCAGTACCACCAGTTAGACCCTGATCACCCGTTGGTCCAATATCACCAGTTGGTCCCATATCACCAGTTAGACCCTGATCACCCGTTGGTCCAATATCACCAGTACCACCTGTTAGTCCAATATCACCAGTACCACCAGTTAGACCCTGATCACCTGTTGGTCCAATATCACCAGTACCACCTGTTAGTCCAATATCACCAGTACCACCAGTTAGACCCTGATCACCTGTTGGTCCAATATCACCAGTTGGTCCAATATCACCAGTTAGACCTTGATCACCAGTACCACCTTTGTCACCTGTCGGTCCTTGTTCACCTGTTGGACCCATATCACCAGTTAGTCCAATGTCACCAGTTGGTCCAGTTTCTTCCAAAAGAAATGTATCACGCAAAAATGTAGGAGAGACTTTAATTGTCTCCCTTGTCCTTAATTTTAATTTCATATGCTTGTAATGTTATTAATTACAATTATTTTTCCTTTCAATAGTGTTGTTGACATTTCTACCACATCATCAACAAAAAAAACATCACGATGGTAGGTTCCAGCATTCCATTCTTTTGTTATTGCAGGATCAATTTTAAATGTTATAATTTCATTAAAATCACCTGAAACGGTTATTTCACCATTTTCAAGTGAAGAGGAATGTAATAATTTAGTGTTTGCTGTGAGACCTGTACGTATATCCATTTTGATCAGATCATATCCTGATAAATCAACTGGATTATCGTCATCGTCTGTGATTGTGTAGGTCTCGAAATATGTGTTACCTTTTACGATTTCCAGAGTGGGCAATCGCAGTGTTTGGGTAATAATCATGGTATGTTTATTTTCATATAAATACGAAAAATAAAAAGGGACACCGTTTGGCATCCCTTTCCCCTAAAATTAAAACAAATGAATAATTAAAAAAGAATAATTAGGAATCCTGCAAGATTGGAACAACTCCAACAAAGTCAGTTCTGCGATATTTTGCACCTGACCATGCTTCTGCAGAAAGTATGTCGCCATAATATTCAGGACGATTTTCTGAATCATACAGATAGGTTTGTGACTTAGCCACAGACACGGTATCTTTATGATAAGCCAGACCTATTTCGATATCACTTGAAGCACCACCATGACCAACGTCACGAACGGTACCGGTGTTGGTTGCATTAACAACGTAAGGCATTTTAACAACTTGGAATCCATAGAATTCTTTGTTGAACATTGCCAAACCGTCATTATCAACGATATCAAATTTTTCAATTACACTATCATGTAACTGATAGAACATGGTTGCAGGAAGCAACAGGATACGACCAGTAGAAGGAACCTTCTGCTTGTCAAGGATCTTAGCTGCTTTCTTTACGTCTGCTTCTGTGAGTGCCTTACGGGTACCGCTAGCACCGGGTGCTTCTGCGGGTTCGCTATCACCACTGGTTTCAACGTATTTTCCACTTTGCTTACCAATGTACCAGTTTTTGAATGCTGTGTACATGATGTGTTCGCCAATTCCACCCATGAAGTCTTTGGCAACGCTCATTGCCTTATCATAGGTTATGTCTTTTGTATCAAATTTACCAATCCTTACAGGTGGTAACTGATAACTATCGATATCATATTCAACTGTGGTATCGGTACGTTCTGTAACGGCCACAGGATACGATGAGTTGTTTGTTAAAATGGTACCCGGAGTTCCAGCGTTAGGAATATAAACTTTGTTGTTGTTTACATATACTGAATCATCTTTACCCAAACGGGTTAAAACGTTCCACTGTGAATAAAAGTTATCCTCAATAACGGGTAACCAAATTTCTTTGTTTACGCTCATAATTTTTTATTTTTTATTAATATAATGTTATTTTTTACTCGTCTGCATCCAATGATAATGCTGTAGCAGCAGAATCAAGAACAACGAATTCTGTCATTGGTGCGTCTGCATTTTGTGTTCCAGTCGCAACCTTATTTGATGTAACCAGTTCGGTCCAAAGGGTTATGTCCATATCTTCGGTCAAACCTGAAATGGTCCCAATAAACGTAATTGGTGCTGTATGCAAATTAAGTAATCCTCTTGTGGAAGGGTCACCATCATGTGCCTTCATGACATCTGAAAGCCAAAACACACTTTGGGGTGTTCCTTCAACTTCATAATCACCGGTTAAACCGGTTAATTCGATTGTTGCACCAACAGGCATTGGTTTACTGGTCGTTAGTTTCACATCAAGGACGTAATCATCACTTACATGTGTTGGGTTGGTATAGGTGGTAACCCATGTTATTTCGTTTCCATCAACGGTTATTTCCATTGAAGCAGAAACGGTTTCCAACTCGTCCCTTGTGGTTTCTTGAGTTCCCGTTTGAACAAATTTCTTGCCATCGAACATAAATGTTGCATAATGAGCCATATTTGAGACACCATCAATTGTTTTGCCATAAAACCCGTCACCAAAAATGGTATCATGGGTTTCGCCGACAATATTGAAGGTACTCACAATTAAGGTTGCACCAACAGGTAAATTATCCGAAGGTGTCACGTTGATTGTGGTATTTGCACCAAGTTTGGTAACCTTTACAAAAGTTCCAATATTGGCGACCTCAAGGGCTACAACATTGTTCTGATTTGGACTGACGGTTTTAATGTCTTTTGCGCCAAACGGAAAATGAATTGTACTTGACATATCTTTATTTTTTTATGTTATGTGTTATTTTTTGGTTGCTCTAACCAATTTCAAATAGGTTTCGGTATCGATTTCACCATTTTTCCACTGCTTCACGATATCTTCTTTACCGATAAATTGATCTGATTTGGTTATAACATCCGATAATTTTTTGGTTTGTTTTGGTTTTTCGGGTATTGAAGACATAAGGGTTTTAACCACATTAATCCCTTGTTCAACTCCGATATTTATCCATTCATCCCTTGATTCTTCCTTGATTCTTCCTGATTTGACGGCTTCATCAAGATATGTTGTTAATTCATTGGCCATTTCTTCGGCTTCATCAACCTCATTTTTGGCTAATTTTTTCTTCAATTCTTCAATCTCTTCCTTCAACTTTTTGATTGTGTCGTCTTTATCTTCTTCTTCTTCCTCTTCTTTTTTCTCGTCTTCTTTTTCTTCTTCTTCGTCTTCTTTCTTATCTTCAACATCTTCGATTGAATCGTTGGTTTCTTCGGATTTGTTTTCGACAACGTTCTCAACAGTTTCAGAAGTTTCTTCGGATGTTTCTGTTGGTTCTTCAATTGGTTCTACTGTTGTGGTCACAGTTTCTTCCTCTTGTTGATTATCCTGTAAATTTTCTAATATTTCCATAATATTTATGTTTTTTTTGTTGAGAAATTTATCTAAAACTTCTCCCAGTTCTTGTTTGGTTTCTTTATTTTGAGGTTTATTTTGGCTTTTTTCTTCAATATAACCATCAATAAATCCCTTTTCAATTGCTTCTGCAGATGATATGAAATCCTCTTTGGTCATTAATTCTAAAACCCCCTCTTTTGTCATTTTTGTTCGTTCACTATAAAGATCCACCAATTGTTTGTCCAGATCTTCAAGTTGTTCCAAAATTCGTTTAAAGTCATCTGAGTTCCCCATTGCCATAATGGATGGTTTATGAATTAAATATCTTGAATTTTTTGAAATTAATCTCTCATCACCAGCCAATGAAATTATGGTTGCTGCAGAAGCAGATGATCCAACTATTTTGGTTGTAACTTTATTTTTCAGAGAACGAATATAGTCATAAATTGCAAGTGCTTCAAAAAGGTTGCCACCATACGATTTAATATTGATTGTTATTCGACCGGTAATGTTTGATAAATCTTTTTTAAAATCATCAAAATTATAACCATGATCAAATATTGAATCACCACCAATGGGACCATTTATATGTATTTCGTTATCTTCAACCGAATTCTTTATTCTTATGAATTCGTTTTTTATGTTGTTATGAAATTGTATGTGTTTCATCAGTATGGTATTATGTTTAACCTTCGTTTTCCATGAAACTTTATAATGGAAGGTTTTAATTCTTTATTAATTTCAAAATTTGCAAACAACGCATTGTCTTTCTTTTCAGCAAGACCATATCGTTGCATACGCTTAATTAACATATATACGGTCCTCAATATTTCCATTCTCGCATCAAATCTCGAATTCCTGTCAATAATTGTGGCACCACCTTCAACAAACATCTGCAGAATACCCTTATCGGTTATATTCTGTGAAATGTAATCAAAATTGTTGTACAATACACCCCAAGCAATAATGGGTTTAATAAATTTATCAATAAACTGGTAATAGTTGTCGTCTTCATTATTAATTAATGATTCATAAAACTCTTCACCAATCCATTGTTTAACCCACATTTCTTCAGCAACCTCAATCTGTGTCTGTTTAATAAGACCCTCTGAAAGATTGCGATTGAAGGCAATATTAAAGACTTCTGATTCTGTAATATTTAAATTACTCTTTATCATCTTCCTTTACAACTTTTTTCTTTACCCTTTTAACGGCAGGATGACCCATTTTATATAAAAATTCAAGATTTTCCTGTGGAACCTCATATGTTAAATATACAAATCCCCTACCCGGAAAGACAATGTGATGACCAAGATATTTTTCAACTAATCTATATTCGTACATAGCATTAATTTTTTAAAATGGGTGTGGGAAAAGACCCACACCCGTGAATTTATTATTGTTATTCTGGCCAGTTTACGAAAGCTGCAGTACCACCTGCTAATCCCTCACTTAGTGATGCAGTACCATCTGCAACGAAATATTCTTCGGTTCCAGAAACACGTCCGAAAATTAATTCATAACGGTTTCCTTCTTCGATATCCTGAATTGACAGTCCGGAATTGAAGTTAGATTCTAGGTTCATCCAAGGACGGTTAGCACCCATCTTATCGAGCGGTGCAATACCAGAAATCCAATAACGGTTGTTACCATCCCTGCGTATGATCACCAGACCACAAGCGGTTTGATTTCTTAATTCATCAAGCAATACTTGTAATTCTTGTTTTTGGTTTGAAAACCAAGCAGTTAGTGTCTGTTCAGAGAAGAAACCCCTGTTGGCCGTACCGTTGTTTTCAAATTGAACAGCGTCAAAGTCACCTTCAACGATTGCAAAATTCTTATTCAGTTTCATGGTAACTGCTGTCAGTTTCTCATCAACATCAAAGGTATAGCTATCTATATCTTCATATGACGCAATAAACAGTCTATTATCGTTCCCAGGAACAGTAATTTCGCATGGTTTGAAATAATTTGTAATACTCATAATTGTATGTTTTTATTATATAATAATTATTATAGTGTTTTCCATTTTAAATAAATACGATTTTTTTTACAGGTCACCTTTAACCTCAACCTTTCTCACCCTGTTTTGTGTGGACGATATATCTCTTTCCGTTACCACGACTGGTATGTGACCAATTTCATCCACAACTTCACGGATAAGATCGCTCATATCAATGCGTTCAAAATCTTGTCTTGGTTCATACATTCCACCCGAATCAAATTGTCGTATTGTTGTATGGAAAATTCCACCGTCACCATATGTTGTGGTTCCAAATGGTTCACCATGTTCTTGATTAATTTGATCCAACATTTGTGCTCTGGTTGCGTCTTTTTTATTGACAATTGCCAAATATTCACCCCTTTCTGCTTCAAATATGGACCCATCCGAACCCCTGAAAACCGTTCCACCTTGTGAATGTGGTTTACCTCCAATCATCCCACCCTTTGCCAATCGGGGTGGTGTTGGTTGTTGTGTTTGCATTATCTGGTTGATCAATCCTGCTGTCTGTGCAACATATCCAATTGCCATTGGAATTGCCTGTGGAAAACCAATCTTCCATGTTTGTGCAAGTCCAAGTGCCAGTGCAATGGTGGCATCAGCAATGGCCATTGCCTTGAAAAATGAACTTTCTTTTTGTTGGGCATCCATTAATTGTGACAATCCCTGTGTCATGCTTCGATATGACATTAACATTGCCTGCGCTTGTGCCTGTGCATTCTCACGCCTGAATTTTAATAAATCTTCATCCAACCTTTCAATGGCCTTATTATATTCATCTTGTGAAATAATTTTATCATTCAACCATTGTTGATAATTTTCTCTTCTTCTGTCAAATTCAGCTTCTTCACCTTCACGTATCTGTATCAGGTGTTCCATGTATCTGGTACGTTCTTCTTCAAATTCTTGAAGTTCAATTTCCTGTTCCCTTAACCTTCTCTGGCGATTAAGTTCCTCAACCAACATTTCATATTCCTGTTGAGTTACCAGTTTGTTTTCAAGGTGTTCTTTTAATTGATTAACCTCCCTGTCATACCATTGACTTATTTCATTTAACTTCTGTTCACCTTCATACTTTTGTTCCAGTTCCTGAAGAGCAATGTAATATTCTTCAGATGTAATTAATTGATTCTCAAACTTTTCACGAAGCATTTGTCTTTCCTGAATATATCCCTCATCAAGAATACTCATTCTGGCATCACGGAAAAATTCATCAACCTGTAATCGTCTCTCTACTTCTGCTTCGTTTATCTCTTGAAGAAGTTTATCATATTGTTCGTGTGTTAAAATCTCATCTTCATAATACTGATCAAGTTGTTTTAATTTATCACTGAAATAACCACTCAATGTATTCCTGATTTCTTCTAAGTGTCGTTCCTCATTCTCCTTTTCTCTTCTGTGAAATTCTTCAATTAAATCTTCTCTTCTTTTTGCAAATTCTTCTTCCAATATTAATCTTTCAGAGTGTGTCAAATCATCATTTGCCAATGCTTCCCTTCTTTCAATTTCAAATAATTGTAAATAAGAATCTAAACTACCTTCCCTTATTGTTTCCAATTTAGCAGCAGCAACCTCTTCACGCTTTAATCTTTCTTGACGTATTATTTCTTGTTCTTCCGCTTCCTGTTTTTCCAATACGGTAAGACCCATTGATATTGTTCTGAATCTTAATTTTGCGGTTTCTAATTTTTCTGTGTGACTTTCAATAAGTTTTTCTCGTTCAATATATTGTTCTTCAAGTATTTTTGTTTCATCAATATATCTTTGTTCTGCTCTGGAAATGTGATCTTCCGAAAAACCCAATGCTTTTGAAATTTCTCTTTCTGCCTCTGCCTGTTCCCTTCTCAATTCAATTAATTCTTTGGCTTTCTCATTTGCTAATGACAAATTTTTAATCTCACCTTCTTTAAAACGAATGATGTCTTTTTCCAATTCAAGTCTTTCTTCAAGATGACCGGTTTTTGCGTAAATTTCTGTTTGTTTTTCGTAATGTTCCTGATCAAGAGCAATCAACTCTTCACTTAACTCCCCCAATGATTTAATAATATCTCGTCTTCTCTCATCAATAAATTCATAAAGTTTATTAACATCTCTTTGTGTTCCTTTGAAATCTCTTTCAAATTCTTCATACCAACCCGTTAACTCCAAAAATTCACGGGGAATTACATCAGCACGACTTAAATCACCAGACGTGTCAACCAAACGATCAATGTGTTCTCTTAATTCATTTAGACCATCCAATTCATTCTGTTGTTCATCAATGGTTTCTTTGGTTAATTTTAACCTTTCTTGTAAATTTTGAAGGGTTATAACCTGAGTTAAACCACCCTGAACACCCAAAATATTTAATAGTCTAACTTGTTTATCTAATTCATCACTAAGTTGTTGACTTTTTCTGTGATATGTGGTGAAACCTTTATTAATTGAATCCATTGATTCTGCAATCTCTTGAACCTCATCTTTTACTTTTTCAACTTCTGAACCCAAATCTCTCCAAAAGATTAGCCAGTCAGCAGCCCTTCTAATGGCAGCAGTAACAGAATCAAAATGTCTAACCAGCGCATATACACCAGCACCCAAAGCGGCAACCCCCGCAACGATTAATCCAATGGGGTTTGCTGTCATTGCAGCATTCCATGCCCACTGTGCGGCAGTTGCAATCTTAACAGCAGCAACTTTGCCCAAAATAACCAATCTGCTTTCTTTTTGAAGCAAATTAGACACGGTTTGCAATGCATTTGATACCTGTTGAACAGCAACCAATCTCTGCATTGTCTGCCTGAATTTCTCGCTTTCAAAACCAAGCAATGCCTGTACCCCAAGCACACCCTGAAAGCCCGCTGTGAGTCCTCTGGTAGCGTCCACAACGGTATTTATTACCATTGCATCGTCAGCAAAGATCTTGACCTCCCTGTTCACCCTATCAATAGCATCCTGCAATTCAGCAGCTTCACCACGTAACCTACGATATGCTTCCGATGATGTGTCACCAGCAAGTGCCATTTCCTGCAATGATCTACGCATTTCAGTAAGACGCTTACGGGCATTGTCCTTTTCAATATTGGCACCCTGTAATTCTTTGGTTAAATTTCTGATCGATGCATTATTCTGCTTGATCTGAATCGTGTTTCTTTCAAAATTTCGTGCCTGTTCCTTTGATACCTTTTCACCAGATTTTAAAGTTCGATTATAATCCTTATTCTCGTTCTTTAATTCAGCAGTTTCCCGCCTTAATCTGGCAAGTTCATTCAACAATTCCTCATTGCCTTCGATTTCAACACTGTATAGTATTTTCTTTTCTTCAGCCATTATGTTTGATTTTATTTATCGCCTTATTTTTTAACACATCAATCTGTGTCTTACTCCCAAGTTTATCCCTGAAATAATTATAAATTTCATTAATCATTTGATGATTTTCGTTGCGATATATGTCATAATATCCCAAAAAATAATTGTAAACCCTATCATCTAATGTTAATGGAAAATTCACACCCTCTGGCCTACCAAACCTGTGAATCCATTTTAATTGAGGTATGCACATCACCCTTCCACCACCATTTCTGAAATATTCGTGAATAACACCCTCTTCTGCACCAAACCCAATAAAATATTTACTTATTTTAGGAAAATTTTTTCTTTCGTAAGCAAATAAACCCATACCCAACATTGGTATTTCAAATGGTTCACCCCTTTCATATGATTTCTTATCGTGTGCCCATATACCATACATGTGACCCCTGAATTTTGGTTCCCAATGAGTATTAACGTTATTTAAATCATCGTGTCCCATTGGACCCTGAATTAAATCCCTGCAATTATCATTTTCAGCAAAATGTTTTAATAAACGATTTAACGATTCAGGATATAACATTACGTGACAATCCATCTGTAAAACATACTTACCAGTTGCCAATTTGGGTATCTCATATTTCACAAAACTGCTTTTCTTTTCAGTATATGGTACATATCTACCCCTTATTGAATTAACAAATTTCTTTGTTTCCTTTCCGTGTTTACTTTCTGGATTATTATCAATAACCAAAAACTCAACCAAATCACCATTGCAAATTGGATGATATAATCTTAACGCCTGTATTGTGAAAAAGACACCATGATAATCATCATGTGTGGCCATTCCAATCGTTAAAAGTTTATTTGACATTATTTCTTAATTTTTAACTCAATCTTTATTTTCTCTTTGTTTAAAATAAGCCTTAACTTATCCAACTCTTCCATATGTTTTGCAAATGTGTCTTTCATAATTTATTAATTTATTAATCACAAGGTTCACCCCATTGTGGTTGTCTTGCATCATCTCCCTCCCAAGAAGGATGTGCCTCAAAATCAAAATTAGTTGGTTTGGTTGCAATTTGTTCAACACACCAACCTGAAAGGTCTTGGTTAAAAGCTATGGCAGCATCAAACATATAACCCATGTTTGTAACACTGCTTGTGTTCCAACCGCTTATGTCCCCATTGAAAGCAGAGGCCTCCCGAAACATACTATCCATACTTGTAACGCTGCTTGTATCCCAACTTCCTATAGGTTGGTTAAAAGCAGAAGCCTCCTGAAACATCCTCGACATATTTGTAACGCTACTTGTGTCCCAACTTCCTATATTTTGGTTAAAAGCAGAAGCCTGATAAAACATATGACTCATATTTGTAACGCTACTTGTATCCCAACCGCTTATGTCCCCATTGAAATCAGAAGTAGAATTAAACATACTCATCATATTTGTAACGCTACTTGTGTTCCAGTTGCCTATAGGTTGGTTAAAAGCAGAAGCAGAACGAAACATACTCAACATACTTATAACGCTACTTGTGTTCCAACTTCCTATAGGTTGGTTAAAAGCAGAAGCCTCCTGAAACATATAATTCATAGTTGTAACGCTACTTGTATTCCAACTTCCTATAGGTTGGTTAAAAGCAGAAGCCTCCCCAAACATTGCATGCATATCTGTAACATTACTGGTATTCCAATTACCAATGTCTTCATTCATATTAGAACCATAAAACATCGACCTCATATTAGTTACGTTTGATACGTCCCAATCATTCATTTCCGCACCAGTTATATTTAACATTGTTGAATAAAAACAAGCACTTAAATCACAATTCTCACCAAAATTAGGAGTATCGTTTGCTGAAATTTCTAATTCTAATGGAGTGTTTAGAACACCACAAACATTAAGTCTTGTAAATATTGATTCACCCCAATTCTTTATATTTTTTATTGCAGGATCAATACTAAAAAACTTAGTTAATTTACCAGTAATTCTCACTTCATATGTATCAGAACTTGAATAATCTTTACTAATTGTATGATCACCAGCCTGATAGGTATCATCAGTACCGTCACCAAAATCGATCGTAATTTCTTCATCTGCAGTTAATTCAATTTCAAAATCATCATCAACTTCAAAAACAAAGGCTGGGTCTGGTGTTGTTGTCGTTGTTGTAGGAGTGGGTGTTGTTGTCGGTGCTGCAGTTGTTGTGGTGGGACAAGTATCACCCCATTGTGGTTGTCTTGCATCATCTCCCTCCCAAGAAGGATGTGCACCAAGATCAAATTCAAGAGGTTTTTCAGGAATTAATTCAACACACCAAGGAGATAAATCCTGATTAAACATTTTTGCGTTTTTAAACATTTCATCCATGTCGATCACATTTGAAACATTCCAACCACCAATATCTTGGTTAAAATAATCACTATTTCTAAACATCGCCTCCATCTCAGTAACACTACTTGTGTCCCAATTACTAATATCTTGATTGAATAACCATGTTCTTCCAAAAGTAGCAATCATATTAGTTACGTTTGATGTATCCCAACCACCAATATTTTGATTAAATGCCCGTGCCCCATAAAAAGTAATTTGCATGTTTTCAACATTTGAAATGTCCCAACCAGATATGTCCCGATTAAATTCCCGTGTATATGAGAACATCCTTTCTATGTTGGTTGCACTGCTCATGTCCCAACCACTAATATTACCGTTAAAATCATGAGCAATATGAAACATCCAACCAAAATCGGTTACATTACTAACGTTCCAAAACAAATCTTGATTAAATTTTCTGGCATTTTGAAACATTGCTCTTGTTCTTGTTAAACTTTCAGTATTCCAACCACCAATGTCTTGATTAAATAGAAAACAATGATTAAACATATAACCCATGTTTGTTACATTTCCCACATCCCAAGAACCAATATCCTGATCAAATATGAAACAATGACTAAACATTGTGTCCATATCTGTTATATTGCTGGTATTCCAACCACTAATATCCGCATTAAAATCATCGCAATGAACAAACATTCTTCTGGTTGTTTGAACATTAGTAAGATCCCAATCATTTAAATTGAACGAAATAAAATTATTAATATAACCAAAACAATAATTAAGATTTGCATTTGTATCAAAGTTGGGTGTATCAAAAGCGGATAAGATAAATTTATCCTTTTTATTTCCATGCCAACCACCAAGCCTTAATCTTTTAAACGCACTACTTCCAAAATTGCTTACCTCAATTATTTTTCTGAGATCAACAGAACTTTCTTCGTTCGTGGCACGATAAAAATTCTCAACTTCACCAACAACCCTTATTTCAAAAATGCCAGACACACCATATTCTTTAGTGTGTGAAACAATACCCGGACCCAAAACGGTACTGGTATCGTCACCCCAATGAACAGTAACTTCTCCATCAACTTCAGCACGAAATGTGAAACTATGGGACAAATCCTGACCAACATCAACCTTAAATATTAAATCATCGCTTTCTTCAAGGAAATGAAACTTCCCAACAACCTCAACATCAACAGATGGCATAACATAATCATATGGTGTATCGGTTGATATTAAGGAATCGTATTGATACCAACCAACAAACTCAAACACCGGATTTGGTGTTGCCGTTAATTCAATAACATCATCGGGACAATATTCCCCACTACCAGTTACCGTTCCCCCATGAACAGGTGAAGCAAGAACTGTTAATTGATGACCAGAACCTTCTTCAAGGCCACCATCGGTGATTGTCCAGTTCATTGTGTCTGTAAGGTATTTTCTTGCGGGTTTTGCAATGCATGTGTATTCTGAATTACCACCAGAAAAGACAACATTTGTTTCACCAGCAAGTATTGACCAATTAATTAATAAATCATCATAATATGGTGTTTGTAATTTAACATTTTCAAGAAAATTAACTGCTGTTGTTATGGCAACAGGATTCCAACCACCAAGTGGCACATCCAAATTAACACAATTCTTAAATGTTGTGTCAATGTTTTCCACATTTGATGTGTCCCATTCACCCATTATTTCATTACCGATAAGGCTTGCACATTCCTCAAACATGCCACTCATATCGGTTACATCTGATAGATTTGGTTTATTTGTGGCAAAAACGTCCAAATTTGTACCCCCTAAAAAGGCATTATTAAACGATTTCCACTCAATATTTCCCCAATCTAATATAGATACTATCTTATTGGAATCTTCGCCCACAGCGTACTGTATTGCGGGAAATTCACCACTTATTTGAACCAGATAGGTTCCCGGTTCGGTATATGTGTGTATGGCACTACCATTTACATTAATTAATGAAAAACCATCACCCCAATCAATGTCATATGTATAATCAAGCATGAAATCATAATTAATTTCAATCCTGAATTGATTATCATTTGATTCACCCGGCAATTCCGTATTGACCAATATTTTAAATGCACCTTCAATAAAGGTGTCCACATCAATTTTGGCAATAAGGGTTGTATTTTCGGGTGGCATTGTGAAATTAAAACTTGGACCATAGGACACGACATTATCGTTAACATCAACCCATTTGATGAATGAATTGCCCTGAAATGGTATACAACTAACCGGTACAACGGTATTTTCAACATAAACACCTGATCCAAATAGTGTTGCGCTGTTTTCCGGGTCAGATAAAAGCAATAATGTGTACAAATCAGGTATGTCCAATTCGGTTAATCGTTCAGGAACTCTAAAGAGTGTGGCTTCATAGATGTCACCCTCAATTTGATTAAGTTTCACAATCCGATAATAACCTTGAATGCCTTTAATATTAATAAAATATTCTGCTCTGAGATCCATACCCATAATGTTATAGATATTTGAACAGAAATTTGGATCGACAACCATTTCAAGGGTAATCATTGTTTGTGATTCCATTGTATCGATTAATTCACGATAAAAGGAATTAAACAGCCCTGTAAGGTGTGTTGTAATGCCCATTTGTTCTCCTTGTTTATTGGTAAGAACGTTATCTGGTGGCATTATATCTTTATAATTTAATGTTTTTCCATCTTCGATTAAATGATTGGAAAAATACGGTACTGTTTTCGTTGAAAATGCTGGTTGGTTATTTGCATAGTGTTCAAAGGTGATTTCAAGATTATTGTCATCATCATCTTTAATTAAACCGTTATAATAGGCAAGACGATAATTAAATCTTACTGATAATTTTGGCACGTCTATTTGTTTTTGAACGTGACCCATTAGGAGATCATCCTGATCATCATCAAATGTTCGTTCAATAAGTTTAACATATCTACCTCTATCTCTACCGGACATTTGGGGCAGATGTGTTTGTGTATGTGTTGATAATTTATTAACAGCAACGGCATTATATGAGAAGTCAGATTCCAGTTCAATTTCTTCTTTTTGTTCATTATTTATGAAAATGGAACCATCATCATGTGCCAAATCACCAAACAGGTAATCGGCATGTTCATCTCTTGTGTCTTCTATGTATGATAATCTATAGTTATGTGATTTTGGAAATTCTTTAATTTCCCAAGATTCAGCAATTATATTGTTTGAAATATCAAATATTTCAGATTCGTATCTGTCACGGTTTAATAAATAAATTTTTCTTTTATTAACTGAATAATAAATTTCGATATTGAAATGATCAAAGAGCATATCAAAAAACTCTTCGGTTGTAATATCAGGAACCAACCATTCACCCGGATACATTCCACCATAACCAATACCGTTATATGGAGAAATCTTTAATACGGTTGAAACAACCTCTTTGAATTGTGGATGTTCTGCACCATCCGGTTCATAATAAAAAGGCATGTAAAAAATATTTACATCAGTTGTAACACCAGTACCTTCAGTTGTTTCAGAGATGTATCTTAATGAAATATCCACTATATGGTTTTCAGGTATCTCAACGGTCCTTGTGTCAAACGTGTGACGAACATAATCCATCCATTCAGTTGTGCCAAATGAAACTTTATCCATTTGTGAACGATTAAGATGCCGCACAAACGTACCACCACCATCTCTTTGTGTTATTTCAAAGACATACCTTCTGTTGCTCCATATGTTTGTGGAATGTGTGTGTTGAATTATTGTATATAATGATCCCCAAAAGCGATATGCGCCCCTCTCCTTAACGGTGTAACGATAACCGGTGTTGGTTTTAACCAGATCACCACTAACATTATCCTCATCAATAAAATCATTAAGCCATGTCGAATAGGTATGAATGCCACCCGGTTGCCCATAACTTAAAGATTTATTAACCATTTGAACCTCATCCCTGTTGGCCTCAACCACTGAATTTGAATACCATTCAGGTGTGTTTCTCGTATCTTGCCATGTTTTCAATAGAAAGAGGTTATCATATTCTGCTTCCGTGAAAACATCCTGCTCCACATTAAACCCCTCAAATACCTTTTCAATGATGCCCTTAACCCTTATTGCCGGTTGACGATAAATAATATCAAATCCCGGCCTGTTTAAACCAAGAGTTTCCTGATAATTCACAAAGTCCAATGGTTCCAAACCATGTTCACTCACCCACCAATCCTTTGCAGCCTGATTGTAAAAGGCCATTGGTTTATTAATTTCTTCATCAACACCTCTAAATATATAATCATAACGTATGTTTCCACCACTAAAAACATGTGAATACTCGATGTTGGATTCATTTAAGATGTGTGAATAATTTTTCCAATTATAATCCCTTAATTTTTTATTGCCCATCTCTTCCCATAAGACACCAGCACCAGAAACAAATTGACCAAGAGCATGGTTTTGATTGGCATCGGTTATTTCAAGATAACCATCCATAACGGTGCCTTCAATGTTCAGGCGTGTTTCATACTTTACCTTCCACTTGATGTTTTTTGAAAATAAATTATCAAGAAGTTTATTGTTATTCGGTGTATTGGGAATTTTTATGGTATAGGTTTTAAACGACTTACCAAATTTAAATTCTATTGGTGAATTGGCTTCAAAGATGAACCCAAATTCATTGTCCAAATCCAATGCTTCATAACCGTCATTATATTTTACTTGCAGAATGTACATTTTAATATGTTATTGAATTTTCCTTTAAATATTCGATTCTAATTTCTGGTGCTAACATCATTTCTTCTCTGACAACATCAACATTGGTGTCCATTATTCGTATTCTGTTTCCATCTTCATCAAATGCAATTGGTGATGAAACAATGTCTTTGAGATATTTATAATATTTTGAATTGAGTTCTCTGCCAAACAATTTCATTTCTTTGATGTTCCCTTTTGTTAATTCATAAATTTCAACAGTTCTACCACCTTCTCTATGTCTTATGGAGTGGTGTTTTTCGGTTTTGTGAATTTCTTCATAGTCTATGGCATTAAACCAATCCCAACCACCATATCTGTTTAACCAATAAATCGTTTGTGTTCGTGGATAGCATTTAGGATCCACAATCAAACGCATTTTATTGGATGTGGTCCCATCAATTGATAATAAATAACCATTCGCATCGGGATAAAATCTTTTCATTCCCTGACCCATTCGTTCATTAACCGTAATTGTTCCAAAGGTTGATATGTGGGCACCAGCAAGTGTTTCAAGATTAATTCCATAATTCATTTCAGAACTGGTTAAAATCATTAGGGGTATTTTTTGTCCATAAAAGACATAACGATTTATGAACCCATCATCATCAACATGATTACAAAAATATGCGGGTTGATTTTCCACATGTGGTTTCATATGTGTTGCTTTAACGATCCTTCTGGTATAGTTATCCGTCTCACCAAATTCTTCATCAACAATATCGATTACTTCGGTCACCCGATCAGTTATAAATAAATTATGTTTATTGGTTCCTGGGTTATGAAAAGAGACACCCAAATCACTAACAGGGTTATTGAAATAATCCAATACTGAGCGATATGCGGGGCCTAAATGAAGGTCAGCAACGCCACCATTAACTGGTGCAAATGTTGTCACAACGACCACATCATTAATTATAAGTTCATGTCTGATCATTCGGACATTTGGATTTGTGGTTGCCAAGACCAGCACATTATCTCCAAATGCTGGTACAATAAGTGGTAAATTTTGTAATATTGATATTGCCATTATTCATCTTTTTTTAAAAATTTACGTACCTGTATGTCGTAAAATTCTTCTATTAATTTATCAATCTTTTCCCTGTGTTTCTCTGTAACTTCTTCAAGAAACTTGCTTCCAAGTTCACCATTCACAATTGGATAACCTTCTTCGGAATGTCTCTGGGCTATTGCAAAGGCCACTGAAAGTGCTTCTCTGTGATCTGATATACCAAGTTTTCTTTGAACCCAATTATACAGACCTGTTATATATTTTGATTGGCCACCTCTGCCTTGGCCTCTGTTTCTTCTTGTATATGGAACCCTTTCTGGGGGCACACCTTCGGATAAATATAATCCATAATCTCTGCCCCAAATTTCCACCTTTATATCAGGACCCTTACGCTCAATAACTCCTTCAAGAGATTCTTGAAATTGACCAGTATCGGGGTGTCCTTTAAGTGTAAATTCATCATCAATTAATTCAATAAGTATATCAATTAATTCATATAATTTAGAGTCCATAACACCTAATTGGTAATGTGAAACGTACAAACGATTGCGTATTCACTGTT
This sequence comes from Halorhodospira sp., assembly GCA_007121755.1. GTDB lineage: Bacteria > Pseudomonadota > Gammaproteobacteria > Nitrococcales > Halorhodospiraceae > SKYL01. The sequence continues at coordinate 17,303 of SKJZ01000102.1, forward strand.
TGTGCCTGATCTGCTTCGTAATAACGTATATTCACATCTTTCTTTTTAATTTTTATTAACATCTTATCTGATGCTGCAATGGCATCAAACAGATCATTTGCTTCACCAAGCATAAATTGAATAAACTCAAAATCATCACCTTCTCCTGTTGTAAATTTTGCCGATATCTCCCTTCTTATGCCAACCCAAATGGTCAAATCCGTATCATATTCGCAACCGGATTTTGGTTCAAATCGTAATATAAATGGTTCAATAATAACTTCCCTGTTGGTTATGGTTCTTTTCCGATTATAACTAACCTTTGTTCCAAACCAAGTGGCATATCCTTTATCCTGAATTATTTTTTGCAATTCATTTTTTAAATTTACAATATTCATTTCTTTCTTCTTTTTTTATTTTTTTCCATCTGACGTTTTTGTTCATCAGCCTGATCTGCATAGTAATTTAAGATTTCACACAGTTTCCAGATAGACATCTTTTCAACATCTTCCACAGTGCCAGCAACCCCCTGATTGGCAGTACTAATAATCCAAGCATTGTAAGGCCGATCCTTCTTAATCGACTCGTCTTTTGGTCTTCTAAAGACACTTTTGAAGCGATTGCGTAGTTGATGTAGAAGAAGTATATGTAAAAAAAAACCTCCCATACAATTGACATGGGCAACTCATAGAACACTTCGGCACGTTTTGCAACCCTCTCGTCATCGTACACCTCATCTTTGTCTTCTTTGATATAAAGTGCTGCCAGTAAATTAAGTGCTTCCACACCCTTTCCTTTCGCTTTGGAAATGTGATTCATCAGGTTATTTGCTTCTGTCACAAACTTTGAACGTTCCTTATAACCAATAATTTGTTCACCATTAACATTTAATGTTTCAGGTAAATAATATGTTTTATCCTTAAATTTAAATTCTTGTATTCCTATTGGTTTATATGTTTCTATGTTGAGATAGTATAGATGATAAATTAATTCTTTCACATACGAAAACAACACAAACACAAAAGCATTATCCATATCAACAAATTTTGAGATATTTGGGAAGGACAGAATTTTAATATATTCTCTCATCAACTCTATTTCACCGGTTGTAAAATTATCGGGATCTTCTTCCTTATGAAGTTTCTCAAGAGTTTTTTCATCAATTTCAATCCGTGATAATGCAATGGCTTCTCTTAGTGTGATTTCTTCCCACACAGTTTTTAGTGAATAAGATTTCTTTAAAAATTTAAATTTCATTATATAATTTTTTCAAATTTTTCTCTCAATTCCTCATCTGAAAATTGCACACCCAAATTCCTTAATCTTTCATAGTTGCGCAATTTATCTGCTATTTCATCGTCACTATTTGGCACAAATTTAAACTCAACATTTGTTGATAAATTCGGAAACCACAATTTCAAATAATCAACAAAATCATAATTTAAAACATCCAAAATATAGACCTCATCTGAACTATACTTTGACCGTTGTTCTTCTTGGTGGACCTCTGCTTGTGAACGTGAGGATCCATCTACGGTTGTCATGGTTTGCCCCAAAATTAAAATGGCCAATTCTTCCTTAATCATTTTCATGTAATTTTCGAACAATTGGTTTTGGGACGGGGAAGATTGATTATCCATTTGAAGGTCCATACCATCAGGAATTTCAAGCACACCACCACCCGCTCTATTTTCAATTGCTTTGGCAATTCGATCCATATTCTGGTCGTCCGAATAACCTCTAACCTTTAGTGTGGTGAAGTTTTCAGAAGCAAGGTCAAGATATTTAGAGTATGTAAACATTCCTAACCTTCTATACAGTGACAGTAAAGTTATTTTACTTAACAGTCCAAGATCATCTGGATCACCAATAAATAAACAGTCATCTCTATCTTCGAACGACACACCACTATCATCTGTCTGGTGCTGTAAAACTTCTTTACGATAAGGATTAATATGTTTATGCGGAATTACGGTATAATCAAACCAATCCTTGTCTTTGTAACGTATCTTATCAAATTCAAATAATTGAAAACCCCAAAATTTAGTTAAGATTATGTCTTCGGTAAATTGCCTGAATTTAGGTGAAGACAAAAAATAACCAACATCCTCAATTGGTTCACCATTTTCGTTCACCAGAACTAATGTTTTATTAGTTACATTTTCCAATCGTTTATCAAGCAAAGATGATACATGACTATCAACCATAAGAGTGGTCAAATAACTGTCATACAGCATCACACGCATCTGCAACAGCTTAGATGAAGCGGCTTCTAGCGCATCAACATATTTATCAATTGCAGGGGTTATTCTTTGTTTGCTGACTTCATAAATTTGAAATCTATTGCTTGCATCCCTTTCATAAGGGAATGCATTCTTGGGTACATTTCTCTTTTTGTTTTTGTCAAATAGATCAATTAGTTTCATAAGTTTGTGGTTTAAATTGCCGCCAGATGAGAGTGTAATGGCTTTTACGTAAATACGAAAATTATACGGGGATTAGTCCTCTTCTCCCAATTCCCGGTCGTGGTACATCTCTGTACTGATATTTCTGATCATTATGATACATTGCCACATAACGGATACCATCGATTGAATGGTTCCACAGATCAATTGGTTGTGGTCTTCCTTTTGAGTCTTTCACGGGCTTACCTTGTCTGTCTTTTGCCCATTTGTAATTTCTAAATTCTTTAATTGTGTTGATTGAATTTTTGGTCACATATATGTTTGCCAGTTGCAGCAATGATATGCCGTAATTAACAGATCCTTGTGGTTTTTCAATGGCATAAATGTTAACCCCATAAGATTCAATTTCAGCAATTGATTTAGGTTCTGATGAATCAGCAATGACTTTATAATTATCTTTTAAAATTCTATCTTTAATTATTGAAGTTAAATTCTTATTTGATAATTCAGTCTGATAAGCCACCTCATCCACATAGATATCGATTACGGGCTGTTTATGATCTCCGAGTATAAAGACCTCATTAATTGATGAAGGGTCATTAGAGTAGCCGAAATCAAGCGAGAGATACTGCATTTTTGCTTTATCATAAATCTCTTCAGGGATATAATCGATTAATTTAATTGTTGGTATCACCAGTCCTTCAGCAACACCCATTTCACCATCAATGTAAACACGTTTATAGTTGGGGTCTTTATTCCCCCTTGCGATCATTGTTTTAATAATTGATTCTTCTAGAAACTCATTGTCTTTGTAGGTTGAAATGATTAATTCATACTCACCATCAAAGTCAGGGTTTTGCATTATTTCTTCTTGGACCCAGAATTCACCAGTAGGGTTGTAGTCAAGATATGTACGCTTACGTGTTCTTGCAATTAATTGAAAGGCAGTTTCATAGGGTACATTGTTGCACTCATTAATAAATAAGAAATCCCTGGCTGAACCAAGTGCTCGACCGGGATTTTCAACAGAGAAGAATTCAATTATGCTGCCTGTTGGGAACCTGTAAATTGATTCGGTTTTATTCCAACGATTATCATCCCATAGGCCGGATGTTTGCATTATTTGAATGAAATCTCTTATGGCACCTCTTTTCAAGAAGGGCATATTTTCAGCGACAATTGAAATGATGCTATTGGGAGTTTGAAGGGCTTCAAGAATTAGTATCTGGGTAATTGAAATGGTTTTACCAGATCTACCACCGCCTTGAGATATTACAATTTTTTTCTTGCATTCATAATGCTTCTTAAATGCGGTGGTGATGTCTAAATTAATTTCCATTAAAGAAATATTTCTGTAATTAAAATTATCATTATTGTAGAAAAAATCTACAATCGGAATTATCTTGCTAACCTAATACTCTGAACCAGAGGTATATCCGGAAATATTGTCTCGCAGGAATCAACAACCATTAAAGAAATTTTGTCGATAATAAGGTAATAAATATTCCCATCATCGTCTTCTGATGTTATTTGAACCAGATCTAACTTGTTTTTATTAAAGAATTTTTTCTTTAATTTACGACATTTACATCCCATTAGTCATCCTTTTTATCCTTGTAGTTAAGGTTAATGTCCAATGTACCTTCAGTTTTATCATCTCTGATGATATGTTGCTTATCGGCTCTCTTGTAGTATGCCCGTAACCCGAAAAGTGCAACGTAGGAATCCACTTCACGTTTTAAAGCCTTCTCAAATAATCTCCCTTCCGTCTTGGCCTGAACCATGTCGAACATTTCAATTATTTCAGAATTATCCTTGAATTTGGTTCGCATGTGGTTAAACCAATCAAGATAGAGGTTTTCTTTTTGCGCCAAAATTATAAGAGCACAAATTTCACCATCTTTGTCATTTTGCAACAACCGCAACATGCGTTTCAGCCTTTTCTTGACAACATCTGCTGTCCACTTCTCAGAAGCAGTATTCCCATCCCGCCACCTTCCATCCTTATATCTGTTTTTTTTATCTTTTTCTGTCATATTTTATGGGGTTTTTCAATAAATACGATTATTTTAGGGGTAAAAGTCCAATAAAACAACTTTTCCCTTATAATAACCCAAATTTCGGGAATGTATATCATATGTTATTCTTCCCGGTAACACTTCCCGTACTTTAAGATATAATTCCTTGTATTCACCATACAAATATTTGGCCTTATTTGGGTATTTACGGTCGAAATAAGACGTGTCGGCAATTTCAGACAGATATGAACACTCATCAACCATTCGTATCACAGGGGGGGCCAAACCATGCTCTGCGGCTATTTTTTGTGCTTCATATGAATGTTCTGCTTGCTCTTTTGTTTTAAATGTCTTTAAACCGGTTTTGGTACAAAAACTTGCGTATACACCATTTTTTATCATTTCTTTTTCTCCAATTTTTTGTAAAAATCACCATAAATTTCCATTATCTTTTTTTTGCGATAATTATTCACGGCATAATTATGATTAGGCAAAAAGTCATAGTCCACATATGCATTTATATAATTCTCCTTTCGCTTTTCAAGGTATAAAGTATTTTTCCTGAGAAATCCCTTGGTATTGAATGCCTTATTCATGTAATAGGGAGAAATACCATAATTTTCCACAGCATAATCAACCATTTCGCTTTTTGAAATTCTTTTATTGCCCTCAAAGGTTCGGGCCGTTTCATATATCCCTTCAACAGCACGTCTGAGTCCACCGAATATCCGATGAGCATGAGCAGAGCCGTGACAGTCCCCAGTGTGAGGTCGATACCAATGACCTGCATCATCGCGAGTGGAACCATGATGTCGGAGAACGCCGACGCGACCACTGCAACCGAGGGGATGGACGTCCTGA
>SKJZ01000209.1 GCA_007121755.1 Halorhodospira sp.
CGGGGCGCGTTGCAGTGCAGCCTCGAAGGCGGTCCGGGCGTCGTCGGGGCGTTCCAGTCCGAGCAGCGCCGTGCCGGCGAGATTGTGGGCCACGGCCTTATCGGGATGGCGTTCCAGCAGGGCTTGCGCTTCTTCCAGCGCCTCCTGGTAGAGGCCGCGCTCCAGGTAGTGGGCGATCAACGTAACCCTCGGCTCAAGGGCGTCGGGCGCCATCTTCCGAGCCGTATGCAGCTGTTCAACGGCGAGATCGGTTTCGCCATCGGCCAGGTAGGCGCGGGCCATGGTTAGACGGCCTTTCACCGATTGCGGCCGGCCTTGGCCCCACGCCACCAAGCGCGGCAAGGCTTCATCGAGCCGGCCCTCGGCCACTTCGAGGCGGGCCAGTTGGTGCATCGACGTCAAGTCGTCGGGGTTGGCCTCGATGAGTCCCTGCAACAGTCTTTCGGCATCGGCCGCGGCGCCGCGGTCCTCCCGCAACGCGGCCAACACCCTTGTCGCGGGCGGGAAGCCGGGATAGTGCCGGAGAAACGTTTCGAGGCGGGCTTCGGCCTGTGCCGAGGAGCCGCGGCCGAAGTGGGCCAAGCCGGCGAAGAGGATCGATGAGTGGTGGTCCGGCATGCGCCGCAGTACCTCTTCGAACTCGCCGGCGGCGGCCGTGAAGTCGTCGGCGTGAAAGTGAATCAGGCCGCGGAGATAGGCGGTGTGGGGCAACCTCTTTCCGCGCTCTTCCAGCGCTTGCAGGTCGTGCCGGGCTCCTTCCATGTTGCCTCTCTGCAGCCGCAGTAGCGCCCGGTGGAAGCGGCCGGCATCGGCGGTTTGTTCATCTTCGATACTGTGGGTGAAGGCCGCCTCGGCGGCAGCCGGGTCGGCGGACTGCTCCAATTCGCCAAGCAGTCGCCACGCCGGCCCGTGGGCGTCGTCGTGCTCCAGCGCCGACTCGGCGAGTCTCCGGGCTTCCGCCGGGTCTCCTGACGCGGCCCGCGCGCGGGCGACCCCGACCAGAGCGTCGGGGTCTTCCGAGTCGATCCGCAACGCCTGAAGATACGCCGCTTCCGCTTCCATGATGCGGTTCTCTGAGGCGAAGGCGTGACCGCGCAGCAGCGCCGCGTCCAATCGGTGTTCGAATGCAGTAAAGGGGCTTCTCAGGGTTTGTAGCGTCTCCTCAGCGCGGCGTGCCTGCCAGTAGGCGCGCGCCAATTTCAAGCGGATCTCGTCGGCTGCCCCGCCGCCGCTCTCCCGGGCCCGCTCCAAGGCGTGGATGGCGTCATCGGTGCGGCCCAGGGTCAAGTAGATGGCGCCGAGCCGGTGGCGCGCCTCAACATTGTCGGGGTTTTGCTGGAGCACGTTGCGCAGCTCGACGGCTCCGGCGTCGAGGTTCCCTTCGGCGTGGTAACGGATCGCACGCTCCAGATGTTCCTCTTCGCTCATCTGGGCCGGTCCGCAACCCGTCACGGCCCCAAAAAGCAGAAACGCGGCGATCCCGATAACGGACCTTCCGCAGTGTCGCAGTTTGCTTCGGTGCTCATGCATATGGAGTTCTCCCAATGCCCGCGGCGCATCGAACGGCCGGTGGCCGGGATCGTCGTCCCGGCCGCCGGCTCTCCCTCTGTTTTCGGCTAGGCCGATACGACCGATTCCTGCTTCAGGGTATCCGCTTCCCGGCGGCCGAAGCGGCCGGCACCGGCGAGCAGCAGTAATCCCAGGCCGAAAAGCGCCGCGGTGCCGGGCACCGGTACGCCGTTGGGATCGATCTCGCGCTGCAGCTTCACCAGGATGGCGTCCTCGAAGTCTTCGAAGGTATCGGCAGTCATGACGAAACTCCCGGAGCCGCCGATGACGTTATCTTCATAGTAGTCGGTGAGACTGATGGTGGTGACCTCCTCGATGGCGATGCCGTTGATGGTCATCCCTGCGGCCACCGCGTCGTCCCGCGCGGCGGTCACGGAGCGGCCACTGTTGTTGGTGCCGTCGCCGGAGACGTCAATGACCTGTCGCGTGCCGGTGAAGTCACTCTCCTGGATGGCGTCGACCGACCAGTCGATCGCCCCCGAGATGCTGGTCAGGCCGTTGTAAGCCCTGGTTGTCGCCTCGATGGCGTCGGCGAAGGCGTTGGCCTCCGTCGCTGAGCCGATGTTTGTCCAGCCGACTTGCTGCGACTGCTGGGTCGATCCCGACCACTCCATATAGGTGACGGCGATGGAACCGATATCGCCGCCGTCGATGGCGTTGTGGACCAGAGGGTTGCGGAAGGCCTCCACATAGCCGGTCTTTTGTGCCTGATAGCGCGGCGTGTTGACGCTGCCGGAGACATCCACCGCTAGTACCAGTTCCAGATCGACCGGATCGGCGGCGGCATGCATGGGTACCGCCACGGCCAATGCCAGTAGCGATGCGGATACTGTGGATTGAATCTTTTTCATGGTGACGACCCCTTCGGTTTCAATGGCGCGGCCCTTGGGCCGCTGTTGTGTGGCTTTCCGGCGCCGGTTGCCCGGGAGCGCCCCGGAAAGTCGTGAAGGCGCCGGCAAGGGGTACCAAGCAAGTACGAAGCCAACTGTAAAATTATGTTTTAGTTCAGCTAGTTAGCGGTTGTTGTAAGGGGTGGGCAGCCGGGCCAACGGTTTCGGTGTAAGGACAATCGACAGGATCGGTCGTGGGGTGACTTGCCGTCGCACGCTGAATTTGCGCAAAATTCGCGGTTCTCCTGACTGAAATGAATGGCTGCGAGATGGGCCCGGCTTGGGGAGTGGCCGTCGTGGTGGGCTCGAGTGATGCCGCGTCAATGTGTGGCGGACGGCATGGTTCGGGCTTTGGCTGATGGATAGCGAGTGTATCCCTGATCGTTTCGATCGTTCCCATTCAAGTACGATCGGGCGGCACTGAATAGAAACCACCATCTTTGAGAGGAGTTCTAACCAATGGCGATCAAGGTGGCGATCAACGGCTACGGCCGTATTGGACGCAACGTCTTGCGGGCGTTGTACGAGGCGGGGCGCAGCGATGAGATTCGCATCGTCGCCGTCAACGATCTGGGCGATGCCGAGACCAACGCCCATCTGACCCGTTTCGATACCGCTCACGGCAAGTTCCCCGGTGATGTGGCCGTCGAGGGCGGCGATCTGGTGGTCAACGGCGACCGCATCAAGGTCTGTGCCGAGCGCGACCCGTCGAAGTTGCCGTGGGGCGACATGGGCGTCGACGTGGTCATGGAGTGTACTGGGCTGTTTACCAGCAAGGAGAAGGCCTCGGCCCATCTGACCGCCGGCGCCAAGAAGGTCATTATCTCCGCCCCCGGTGGCAAGGATGTCGACGGTACCGTGGTCTACGGCGTCAACCACGATACGCTGACCGCCGGCCATCAGGTGATCTCCAACGCCTCCTGCACCACCAACTGCCTGGCGCCGCTGGTCAAGCCGCTCCATGACGCCATCGGCGTGGAGCAGGGGTTGATGACCACCATCCACTCCTACACCAACGACCAGGTTCTTACCGACGTCTTCCACAGCGATCTGCGCCGCGCCCGTTCGGCCACTATGTCGCAGATCCCGACCAAGACCGGCGCCGCGGCGGCCGTGGGCTTGGTCCTGCCGGATCTGAACGGCCGTCTGGACGGTTTCGCCATGCGGGTGCCGACGATCAACGTCTCGATTGTCGATTTGGTCTTCACCGCCGCCCGCGAGACCACCGTGGATGAGATCAACAGCGTGCTGCGCAGCGCGTCCGAGGGGCCGTTGAAGGGCATTCTGGGCTACAGCGACGGGCCGTTGGTCTCGGTGGACTTCAACCACGACGCCCGCTCCAGCGTTTACGACGCCACTCTGACCAAGACGCTGGGTGGCCGGTTGGTCAAGGTCTGCTCGTGGTACGACAACGAGTGGGGCTTCTCCAACCGCATGCTCGACACCACCGTGGCGTTGATGAACGCCAAGTAACGGGCCGTCGCGCCGGTTCTGCCGGCACGCATGGTGCGTGCCGGCTCGGACCGCCGCCTCCGTCGACTTCGGGGGCGGCGGTTTTTTTTGGGGGGTGGCGCGCTGTGGTCGCCTTACTTCCATGGCAGCGCGTAAGGTATTCTGTCCGTCCTTAACACGACGGCTGTAGGGATCGAGACGGCGTGAAACCTGCTCCAAAAGCGCTCTTTATCGCCCTCGTCTATGCCGGGCTCGGGGCGCTGTGGGTTGTCGCCTCCGATCGGGCTCTTGAGATGCGGGTCGACGACCCCGCCATGTTCCATGTGCTGCAGACCGCCAAGGGTCTGTTCTTCATCGGTGTTACCGGGCTCGCCCTCTACCTTCTCGTCTGGCGTATCCTCCGCTTCCGCGTGGAGTTGGCCGACCGTGCCCTTGCCGAGGCGGCATTGCAGGAGCGCAAAGAGAGCTTTGAAGCTCTGGCAGAGCACGCCCCCGATATCATCGTCCGCTTTGACCGCGAACTGCGCCACGTCTACGTCAACTCAAGATTGGAGGAGTTGACCGGTATGCCGCGCGAGGAGTTTATCGGCCGGACCAACGCAGAGCTGGGTTACGGAAGCGAGGTGGTGGAGATCTGGAATCAGCCGCTGCGGCAGGCCTTGGAGGGGGGCGAGTCGCAGTCGTTCGCGTTCGAGTTTCCGGATCGTCACGGAACGTTGCGAGTCTTCGAGGCCCGGGTGGTGCCGGAGTTCGGCGCCGGCGGCCGAATTGAGTCGCTGTTGTCGATGGTTCGCGATATGACCGATCTCCGCCGGTCGGAAGAGCGCGTCATCCAGTTGACCAAGCTCTATGCAGCGCTTAGCGCGGCCAATCAGGCCATCATCAGGACCACCGACCGCGCCGCTCTTTTCAAAGAGCTGTGTGATATCGCAGTGAGCTACGGCGGGTTGAAGATGGCGTGGATCGGTTTGGTTGAGGGGAGTGAGTGGTGGGTGGAGCCGGCGGCGTGGGCCGGGGTCGGCGCCGAGTATCTGGAGCAGGTCCGTGTCAGCGCCGATCCTGAGAGGCCCGAGGGCCGGGGACCGGTGGGGCGATCCATTGCCACGGAGCGGTCTTGCGTGTTCAACGATTTTCTCCACGACCCCGATGCGCGGCCTTGGCACAAAGCTGCGGGGCGTTACGGTTTCCGGGCGGTGGCCGGCTTTCCATTGCACGAGGGGGGGCGCGTGGTGGGTGCCTTGGCTGTCTACGCCAGGGAGGCGGATTACTTTACCGGCGATATCGTCGGGCTGATGGAGGAGTTGGCGCGGGATATCTCCTTCGCCCTTGATTATCTCCAGCGCGAAGAAGACCGGAGGCGCCTGGAAGAGGATCTCCAGCTCAATTCGAAGGTCTTCGAGCATAGTGGGGAGAGCATTGTCATTGCGGATGCCGAGGACCGGATCGTTAAGGTCAATCGCGCCTTCACCGAGATTACCGGGTATCGCCCCGAGGATGTATTGGGAAGCGAATGGGGAGCGCTTCGTGTTGCCGATCGCGGGGATGCCGGCCCCGATCGGATCAAGGAGTGGTTGCGCGAACACGGGGAGTGGCACGGCGAGGTCTGGAGTCGGCGGAAGAACAGCGAGGTCTATCCGGAGTGGCTCTCGATGAACGTTGTCCGCGATGCCGGCGGCGCCATAACGCACTACATCTCTGTTGCCTTCGATTTGACCGAGCGCCGGGAGCAGGAGGAGCACATCCGTTACCTGGCCCAGCACGACTTGACCACTGGGCTGCCTAACCGCGCGCTGGTGGCCGATCGGCTGGAGCAGGGCATGGCCCGAATGCAACAGCGGGGAGCGCGGTTGGCGGTTCTCTTCCTCGACCTCGACCGGTTCAAAGTGGTCAACGACTCCCTGGGCCACCGGGTCGGGGACCGGTTGCTCCAGCAGGTGGCCGTGCGGCTGGTGAATGCGGTGCGTGAGACCGATACCGTCAGCCGCCAGGGCGGCGATGAGTTTCTGATCCTCCTGCCCGATCTCGAAGACGCCGACGATGCGGCCCAGGTGGCGCGGAATATGGTCGCGGCGCTGGCTAAGCCGTTCGACGTCGAGGGCCAGCAACTGGTGGTCACCCCGAGTATCGGTATTTCCATCTATCCCGACGATGAAACAGACCGTGACGCCCTGATCCGCTACGCCGAGGCCGCTATGTACGGCGCCAAGAGCGAGGGGCGTAACCGCTACCGTTTCTTCACTGCCGATATGAATGAGCGCGCACGGGAGCGCTTCGACTTGGAGACCAGCTTGCGGGGCGCCGTGGAGAACGGTGAACTGGAGGTGTGGTACCAGCCCCAAGTGGAGTTGGCGGGCGGCGCCATCGTCGGTCTGGAGGCGTTGTTGCGTTGGCGGCACCCCCAGCGCGGCTTGGTCTCGCCGGGGGAGTTCATTCCGGTGGCAGAGGAGTCCCGAATGATCCTCCCGATCGGCGAGTGGGTGGTCGACGAGGTGTGCCGGCAACAGGTGGCGTGGCGGCGGGAGGAGTTGCCGGATCTTCCGGTGGCGGTCAATCTGTCCGCGGTGCAGTTGCAGCAAAAAGGGCTCGATCGATTCATCACCGGGCGATTGCGGGCGCACGGGCTCGACCCCAGCGCTCTCCAGTTCGAGATCACTGAGAGCGTCTTTCTTGGCGATGCCGACCCGGTGCGGGCTGCCCTTGAGGGTCTGGAGAGGGAGGGGCTGGCGTTGGCGGTCGACGACTTCGGGACCGGTTACTCGAATCTGGGGTATCTCAAGCGGATGCCGGTCGCTAAGCTGAAGATCGATCAGTCATTTATCAGGGATTTGGAGAGCGATCCGGACGATGCGGCGATAACCAGAGCCATCATCAGCATAGCCCACAACATGCGTCTCAAGGTGGTTGCCGAGGGGGTGGAGACCCCGGGGCAACTCAGCTTCCTGCGCCGCCATGGCTGCGATGAACTGCAGGGCTTCCTGTTCAGCCCGCCTTTGCCGGCGGACGAGTGCCGGGCGCTGCTCAGTGATCCGCCACAGGAGTGGGCCCGATGAGGCGGCGCCGGGCCTCGGCGTACTTATCCGCGGTGCGGCGGATGATCTCCTCCGGCAGGCGGGGGCCGGGCGGCCGTTTGTCCCAGTCCAGGGTTTCCAGATAGTCGCGAACGAACTGTTTGTCGAAACTGGGCGGCGATGCGCCCGGTTTCCACTGGTCCGCCGGCCAGAAGCGGGAGGAGTCGGGGGTCAGCGCCTCATCGATCAATACCAGGTCTCCCGCGGGGTCCAGCCCGAACTCCAGCTTGGTGTCGGCGATGATGATGCCGCGTTCGGCGGCGTAGGCCGCGGCGTCGCGGTAGATGTCGAGGGTCAGGGCGCGTATTTGGACGGCGAGCGCCGTGCCGATTTGTCTCTCAACTTCCTCGAAAGAGACGTTTTCGTCGTGATCGCCTACGGCGGCCTTGGTCGAGGGCGTGAAGATCGGTTCCGGAAGCCGGTCGGCCTGGCGCAGCCCGGCGGCCAGCGGGATGCCGCATACTTGTCCGCTCTCCCGGTAGTCTTTCCAGCC
>SKJZ01000006.1 GCA_007121755.1 Halorhodospira sp.
AAGCTTACAGATGCAAGCGACTTGCCCCACTACTCCATCGTGACCGCCGTGGTTTAGCTGTAAGCAGAGCGGCTTGGGCGGACGGGCGCTGCTGAGGGAGGCCGGCGCGGCTACAACAACTCGCCGGCGGCGGACGCCGTTCCCGCGATCCCAAAACCCCCGGGAATCCATCAAGCCGCGCCCGTCCCGATCCACCATCGCGCACCTCCTGGTCGCGCCATTTCGCTTCCGCCTGTGCCCGGCGATCCCGCCAGATCTTCGGTCCCCCGCAGGCTTGCACAGGCCCAGGAGATTAAATACAAGATAGGCCTTACAATAAGCTTACAAATGCGGGCGGCGTCGGGTTCCGGATGATTGCGAGGCTGTCCCAGACCCTTGTCGTCGCCGACGGCCGCCCCAACAATCGGTCACTCGGAAGTCCTAACAAAGCGCACAGCCCATGTACTGTCTTTGCCGGTACGTCCATCGGCGCCGTTCGTAAAATTGATGCGCCACACCCCTTGCCCCGCTTCGAACAAGGACGATGAACCCAACGCGGGAGAGGCGCTCCAGAAGATGGTGGCCGGGGCATCCGGAAAGACCTCCGTGTTGATGGCCGGATCGGCGCGGCACTCCTCGACCAGGCTGCGCAACTCGTTGATATCCGGCAGCCGCCACCCCTCCTCCGCCTCGGCGGCGGCCTGTAACGCATCCCTCCAGGTCATGGTCTTCCGGAATCCGCCGCACCCCTCTCCATTCCACTCCATGCCCTCGGCGCAACGCCGCCACTCCAGACCGGTTCGCTCATGGCGCACCACCGATCCGTCGTCCACGACGGTGAAATCGATCGACGGCGTGGTCTCCGGCACGCCGTCGACGCAGGCGGCGGACGCGGCGGGAATTTGTTCGGCGGCCGCCTGCGGCAGGACGAAACCCAGCGCCACCGCCCAGCACCACGCCCATGGCGACGGCCTCCGGAGGTCGCTTCCGGGGCGGTGACGGCCCGCCCGGCGGATCGATGGAACAACGCAAGGGCCGTATCGCATGACACCCATCACTCGCCTCCTCGAACCAACAGGAGCCTGTAACCTTCTTCCTTGTAACTAAAGAGCGTCACGTCGGAGCCGTGCTGCATCAGGACTGCCCACGCCCGCTCGGAAGATTCCGCCAGGGGCGACGCCGTCCAGTGGTTGAGCGGCGCCACATGGGGGAAGTACGCCTCATCCACCGGCGGGTAGTAGTTATCATCGTCCGCCAGTTCCGGCCGGCCCTGGTGGGTCAGGGTGTGCAGTTCCATGCGGCTGGGCACACGCCAATCGTCGTGACCGCAAAGCCTCTCCGCGTTGACCGCCGCCACGTAGGCCGCGGTGTTGCACGGGGCGTCATTCAAGGCGCAAGCCCCGCCTCCGTCGTAAGCACCGGGATGGCCGCCGTTGGTGTATGGATTCGGGTCGTACCACGAGTAGCTGTGCCGGTAGTGACGAAGGTGGTCACCGTCATCCACCTTCACCTCCCAGATCAATCCCGTGACGTTGTCGCGGGTACACCCCCACTGCTCCGGCGCATCGCCAAGGTTCTGTCCAGTGAGGCCGTCCGGGCACACCCCCACTCCTTCCTCGTCACCGCTGTTACAGATGCGGGTAAAGTCGAACCCCGCCGCGCCGCCGCCGGTCTTTTCCAGTTCGCCGTCACGGGCCGCGGCGTCGCGGCCGTGGTGGCCGTCCTGGCCGGGGTAGTACTCCTCCCCTTGGTCGGCATCAGCCAGTTCGTCGCACATGGCTCCCTTTTCCTCCGCAGTGCCGTCGACGTGATGGTTGGCCTCACCGTCGGCGCACCAGTCGATGCCGGTGTCGTTGAGGGTTGGAACCGAGCGGACACCGTCCCCCGGCGCGGCGGCGACAACCGATGAGTACAACGGCTCACCCCCGCCCCCCGGATCCGCTTCCAGCCAGAACCAGTAACGGGTCTCGTCGTCCAGGCCGTCCACGGTGTGGGGGGAACCGACGCCGCTCTCAAGGTGGCCGCCTTCGAGGGTGGCGCAGTTATCGAAACCGGCCGCCTCGGGCGCCTCTTCGGCACGGCAGACGGTGAATTCGGTATCGCTCCCGTAGTCACCGGCGTTCCACGACAACGTCACCTGTCCGTGGCGCGGTTGCGCCGTCAATACCAACCCGTCGGCTGCCGAGAACTCCCAGGAGAAGTGGTCGGCAGATCCGCCGTGGCCGTACTCCACCGTTGCGGCATAGGTCTCGCCCGGCGTGAGCGCCGAGGACAGTTGCCACTGCGCCAGCCGCCGGTCACTGGAGTAGTCCGCCGCCCCCGGTTCGAACACCTCGCCGCCGGCCGACGCCAAGCGTAGGGACGCCTCATCGACGTCAACGTTGAACTTCACCGAAATCAACGGCAATAAGACGACCCCGACGGCGCCCTCCCGGGGCGTGGTGAAACAGATCCGCGCATCGGCCGCCGCCGCACCGGCCCCGGCGCACTCCACCCCGGAGGAAACGCCTGGTGTCGCTCCGGCGGTATCGCCAACCGGGTCCGTCGCGCCCGCGCCGCTTCCCGAGTCGGGCAGGCAACCGGCAAGCAGCCCCGCCGCCGCCAACGCCACGGCGGCGCGGTTCACCACACGGCCCGCGCGCTCAACGTTTCCGCTCGATAACGAAGACACCGATCGCCTCCTGGAATTCATCATTGAGTTCCTCGATCCGGTCGGCCGTGATCAGGTGAAACCCGCCGCCGGCCGTATCTTCGGTAATCAATAGAAGATCGACGTAACTATCGGCGGCCAGATCGGAAAGCTCTTGGCCACCGCCGTCCGCGGCGAGGTAAGTGAAGCCGCCGTCCAAATCTGAGAAGTGGGTGTGGGCACCGGCCAGATCGCCAGAGAACTCCGCCCACCAAGTCTCGGTGAAGTCAGCGTGCTCCTGGAACAGGTCGATGCGGCCGCTGACCCCCGCTTGTTGCGGATCGAAGAGCAGTTCCACGCCGCCCACGCCGGCCTCCAGGTCGAAGTGGCCGGCGGCGGTCGTCCGCGCCATGCCGTGGAGTTCGTGGTCCTCGGCGTAGGTGTCGAAATCGATGGGAGTTTCGAGGGCGTCGATCTCCGCTTGCCCCATCGGTTCGGCCGCCATCCAGTACAGCGATCCGTCGACTTCCGTGACCTCGCCGTCCGCTTCGACGCGAGCGTCACTCCAGTAGCCCCACCCTACGGTCTCGTCGATCGATGCGGCGGCACCGGCTTCACCTTCGAGGTAGACCTCACCCCCACGCGGACCCCGGAACTCCGTCACGATCTCCGCCCCATCCAGAGACCGCCACTCTTCGTAGAGCGCCCCGCCGGCGCCGGACGGGCCGGCGAGCAACGCGACACGCCCGGTTTCGGTGGGCGCATCGCTGTCCGTGATGTCTTCGTCCAGTTCTGTATCCAAGTCGTGGCGGGGATCCTCGACCGCTCCCCAATCGACGGGGGTCGCGTCCTCAAACGCATCATCGTCAGCGCCGGGATCATCTTCGCCCTCCATGACGGGCGCGCCGTCTTCAAGCGTGTCGCTCTCCTCTTCGCCTTCCTCCGGTTCGCCCTCTTCGGCCCTGTCGATATCGAGCGCGGCGAGCAGCCCCGGGGCCTCCAACAGGCCCTCCACCGGAGCGTCCGGGTTCCGAACCCGGCCGTACGGGTAGTCCTGGCCCCTGCCCAAATCCCGGCTGTCGCTTCCCGTCGCGTTCGCCAGGTTGACCACGCCCTCCGCGACGCCGACCGCCGTACCCTCGGCCGGGTCGTGCGCCACCAGGTAAGTCGTCCCGCGTACGCCGATCGTCGCTACCGGCGTCTCCACCTCGTTTCCCCGCGACAGCGCCCCGGAGACCGCCCGTAGACCGCCTTCCAGCAACCCCTTGCGGCTCTCTCCTTCACCGCTCGACGCGTCGTACGCGAACGCCTCGATCACCAACTCCGTACTCTCGTGCAGCGTGATCGTCTCCCCATCCGCCATCCGGAATTGCGCCCGCGCCCCGGAACCGGTGGCAATCACATCACCGACATGGAGTGAGTCCCGCCGCTCCAGTGAGCGCACCGACTCCTCGCGCGTGGCGATCACCTCGCCGCGCACCGCCAAGACCACCCCGGCCTGTTCGGCAACAACGAGCGGCGGCGCCCCCAGACATAGCAAGATGATGAACACCGCCAACGACCGGCGGCGGACCGCCGACGCCGCCGCGACCCCGCCCCACGCTCTACCAGTCATACCGCACCCCCGCTTTCGCCTCCATGCGGTCGTACTCCCGCAAGGTCACATTCGAGCGCTTCTCCGTACCGCTCACTTCCGCGCTCACCCGCCAGCCGCCACCCACCGCATGGGCGTAGCGCGCTCCGATCCGCAACGTGTGCGCACGCTCCGCGCCGTCATCGAAATCGTCGGAAAGCCCTCCCCAGAACGCCGACAGCGGCGCCTCTTCCCGGTAGCGCTCGTACTGCCACGCGCCGTGTAACGACACCGTTGTACGTCGTTCCGGCAACCACGCCATCCCACCGAACAGACCCGCCATATCACGGCTGTAATAGTCGTAATCGCTGTCCGTCGCCCGCTCCACGACGAGGTTCGCTCCGCCGAACACGGTCCGTCTCGCCTTGCCCAACGGCCGCGCCCATGAGCCGCTCACCCCCGCGCCGAGCACCTCCCGGCCCTCGACCCGCGGATAGTCCGACCGGTAGAGCCGCCCGCCGAACTGCCGCCGGGCTCCGTCCAACGTCCAATCCACCGCCGGCGCCAGCGCCACCGTGCGCCGGAATCCCTCGCCGTCAAGCCGCGTCTCACGCACCTCAACACGCCCCCGGATGCGCCGCTCGCCACGCCGCCAAGTCGGCCCGCCCGACAATCCCGCCGTCAGCAAGTCGTAGCCGTCCACATCGGCGTTGTCGCGGTAATCTCCCCGCACCTCCAACTCCCAGGCGCGGCGCGTGGTCACCGGCCGGAGGTGGCGGTATCCGGTCTCCACGGTGAAAAAGACGTCCGAATCCTGGTCTTGGTCCAGGCGAAAAGCGACCCCGCCGATCACCATATCTTCCGAATCGTCCGCTCCCTGCACATTCGTGTCGTAGCCGACTCCCAGACCGACCCAGCCCTCACTGTGCCGGCGGCGCTCCGCCGTCCGCCGCTCAATCGCCGCCAAATATTGCTCGATCCGTGCCGCCACATCCGGCGGCGGCTCGGCGCGGAGCACTTCGGCGAACCGGCGCTCGGCGCCTTCGTAGTCTCCCGCCGCGTAGCGCGCGCGGGCTAACTCCAGACGCGCCCGCCGCGAACCCGGCTGGACCAACACCACACGCTCGAAGTAGACCGCCGCCTCACCCGGATAGCCGGCGCGCGCCAACGCCATTCCGGCGGTAAAATCGAAACGCGGCACGCCGGCGTGCTCCGGCTCCGCCCGGCGCGCCAGATCCGCCGCCCCCTCCGCCTCCCCGGCGGCCAGCAGCGCCTCCAGGCGGGCGACCACCCGGTCCCCATCCGAAAGAGTGGCGCCGTCCATGGGGTCAACCGCCGGTGAGCCCGCGGGCACCTCCGGCGCCCAAAACAGCGCCAGCGCCAGTGCCAGCGCGAACGCCGGCGCCGCGACGACCCGACCCCCGTCAAAAGGGTGTTTACGCTTCGGAGTGGTGCTGGGATTCTTGAGCATCGGGGGATACTACAAAGGAGGGCTTACATTTGGCTTACACCATGCCCTGCCCCGTCTGCGAGACGGCACCGACCCGCCCCTTCCTGCGGGTGGACGATCTCGACTACCTGCGGTGCGATACGTGTCAGGCCCGCTTTCTCGATCCCGCCCGGCGGCCGGCGGCGCCGGCGGAGCGCGCCCACTACCTGCACCACGAGAACCGGGTGGACGACCCCGGCTACCGCCGCTTTCTCTCCAAGCTGGCCGAGCCGTTGCTCGCCCGGCTCCCCGGTCCGGGCCTGCGCGGACTGGACTACGGCTGCGGCCCCGGTCCGGCGCTGGCGGCGATGGTGCGGGAAGCGGGGCACTCCGTGGCGCTCTACGATCCGTTCTTCTTCCCCGACCCGGAACCGCTCCGCGGTACCTACGACTTCATCACCTGCACCGAGGTGGTGGAGCACTTCCACCACCCCGCCGCCGAGTTCCGCCGCTTGGCCGCCCTCCTGCGCCCCGGCGGCCTGCCGGGGATCATGACGTGTTTCCAGACCGACGACGCCCGCTTCGCCCAGTGGCACTACCGGCGGGATCCCACGCACGTGGTCTTCTACCGCGAGGCGACGTTCCACGCTATCGCGGCCCGCCACGGATGGGTGTGCGAGGTGCCGGGCAAGGATGTGGTGATGATGCGGAGGGGTGGTTAGAAATTACTGGCCGTCGCGCACCAACCGGACCACGCCGCCACTACTCTTGCTCCAATAGTAGTCATTGCCAAGGTGGAAGTGGACGTACCACGCGTAGTCCGAATCTCCGGCGTAAGGCGAGGCCGACCAGAAATTGGACGAACCCGTATCCGGGAAGACCTTTTCATTGATGGCGGGTTCTGTCCGGCACAGCTCGACGATGCTGTTCAGCTCCTTGATATTGGGCAAGCGCCAGCCGTCGATATCCTCGGCATACTCCAAGGCCTCTTGCCAGGTCACCTCACTAGCGCCACCGCCACAGCCGCTTCCGTTCCAATCCATCCCTTCGGGGCAGCGACGCCACTCCAGGCTGGTGGGCTCGTGGCGAACGACGCCTTCCCCGACATCCCCGACAACGGCAAAATCGCTCGACGGCGTACTCGGGGTGACGAACTCGTTGGTGCAATCGACCTCCAAGATCTCAGCTTGGGCCACCGTACCCGCCAGCAACAGGCCCAACACCATTGGGGCCAGCAAACCACCATACCGGATCGGTCCCGTGTTATTCATGATCGCACTCCTCCATAGCAGCACCTCCTCCGTCATAACGAGACGGGCACACCCAATCAGCACGGATTACTGTTCAACGCGCACCAACCGGACCCTGTGACTCTCGCTCTTGGGCCAGTTGCCGTAGCCATAGCGGAGATAGACGCCCCGCGCCCACTCCGAATCTCCAGCATAGGGCGATGCCGACCAGAAAGGGGACGGCTCCGTATTGGGAAAATAGTTCACGTCGATGGTCGGGTTTGTCCGACCGTAGTCCATAATAGAACGCAGTTCCTCGCGGGCAGGCATGCGCCAGTCGGAGGCACCGCAGAGTTCGGCGTTGTTGGTCGCGGCGACGAACTTTTCGGTATCGCAGTTCTCTTCGTCCACGCACACACCACCGCTTACGGTGCCGACAGAACCGCCGTCGTTCTCGCCGGTCGAGTTATACCAAGTGTAGGTGTGGTCTTTGTGGCGCAGGTGTTCCGGGTCGTCGACCTTGACCTCCCAGATCAGACCGGTGACGTTGTCGTGTACGCAGGACCAACGGGTGCCGTCGGCCTCGTCGCCTTCGGGGTCCCAGGCGGCACCCTGGATTTCCAGCGGCTCG
>SKJZ01000048.1 GCA_007121755.1 Halorhodospira sp.
CTCGGCGCCGCGGTAGAGCTCGGTGTGTCCCTTCTGCCGGCCAAAGCCCTTGACCTCGGTGACGGTGACGCCCTGGACGCCGATGGCGGAGAGCGCCTCGCGCACATCGTCGAGCTTGAAAGGCTTGATGATTGCCGTAACCCACTTCATCGCTGTTTCCTCGCTGCTGCTGTTGCCGGGTCCATGGTTGGCGCGTCCGTGGAGGGCGCGCTTCGACCAAGAGAGAGCAGGAGGTGTGCCAGCCCTATAAATACAACAGGTTGGAGGGATTCAGTGTCAGTGGGAGGCGAGGTGGAGCGTTGCTGTGCACCAGTACGGGGCCGGCGCCGGGGGGGCGGCACCAGGTTGGTGCCCGGATTGCGGATATAGGAGGGGTCGCGCACTTTTCCCTGCAGGAAAACGTTGAATGGACCGTCATTGCGTAGCGAAGCAATACCGGGAAGGGGTACGCATGACGGGGGTTACGCAATGACGGCTTGTTCAGCGTCCCCCTAGGCGGCGCGATCCTGGTCGCAGCAGATGATACGGTCTTTTCCGCTGTCTTTCGCCAAGTACATGCGGCGGTCAGCGGTGGCGACCAGATCCGGCCAAGTCCTGATACCGTCCCGCACGCGTTCCGCGATCCCGATACTGGCGGTGACCGGAGAACTGTCGGGGCGCGGACCGAGTCCGGCCTCCCGGCATCGCTGGAGCGCGGCCGCGGCCCCGGTGCAGTCGGTGTTGGGCATGACGATCAGAAACTCCTCGCCGCCCCAGCGTACGAGAATGTCCTCGGCCCGCATCGCGCTGAACAGCGATTCCGCGGTTGTGGCGAGGACGGCGTCGCCGTGCTCATGGCTGTACAGGTCGTTGATCGCCTTAAAGTTGTCGAGATCGATAAAGACGACCGACAGCGGGGTGTCGTGGCGTGCCGCGTGCTGAAATTGCCGTTCCAGCAGCTCTTCGCCGACGCGGCGGGTGAACGTGGCGGTCAGGCCGTCGTGGGACGCTTGGTTGACCAGGGCCATCATAAAGTGGAGTTGGCTCATGGCGGCGAGGATGGCGACTACCAGCAGCAGTCCGAGCAGCCAAAGGGCGCCGAAAACAGCGGTGATATCCAGGATGGTGTGGCCGGTGAGGCCGGTCCCCGCCTGGGCGAGAATCATCGGCGTTCCGAAGATTAGCCCCTCCAGCAGCGTGATCGGGAAGACGCTGAGGCCGGCGACCATGACGAAGGAGAGAAAGGCGTACCCCACCGCAACCATCGCGGCTAGGCCGGACAGGTCTGCTTGCGCCAACAGTGGATGGCTGATAATAAAAAAGAGAGTTGGGATTAGCAGTAAAGAACCCAGCGCACGGTAGGCGCCGCCCATGCGGTCGACATTGGCGAAGCCCAAAGCCACTGCGAAGAAAGCGGCGGTCGCGGCGATACGCAGCAGGGCCAGCCAGCCCCACAGTGGCCACGGAAAGACCAGCATGTCGACAACAATCCACAAGGGCGTCAGGATGGCGAAGATCGCCGCAACGAGGCGTACCCGGGAGACGATCAGCACCGCCCGCCGGCGTTGGACCAGCAGGTTGTGGTGGCGGCAGAGGACGAGGTCGCGTACCTCGTCCGGTGTCATGTCGCCGACCACCCGCCGGACCAGTTCCCGAAACCAAGCAGCGGCCTTGTTCAACACAGCGGCGCTTTCTTTATTCATCTGCGTTCTATGGTGGATCATACCATCTGTCCGACGCGGAAACGCGCGACCGTTTCCCGCAGATGGGCGGCCAACCGTGTCAGTTCCTCACCGCTCCGGGCGGTCTGTTGGGCGCCGGTGCTCGTCTCCCGCGAAAGCTCGGCGATGCTGACTACGTTGCGGTTCATCTCGTCGGCCACGGCGCTCTGCTCCTCGGCGGCGGTGGCGATCTGGCCGGTCATGTCGCTGATGGAGGCGATGGCGCCCGTGATGGACGCCAGTTGCGCCCCCGTCTTTTCTGCCTCGCGCACGGTGTCTTCGGCCTGTTTGCGCCCCGCCTCCATCCGTTCGGCGGCTTCCCGGGCGCCGTCTTGAAGCTTCTGGATCGTCTCCTGGATCTGGAGGGCGGACTCCTGGGTCCGGGTGGAGAGGGTGCGCACCTCTTCCGCCACCACCGCAAAACCGCGCCCCTGTTCGCCGGCCCGGGCCGCCTCGATGGCCGCGTTGAGCGCCAGTAGATTGGTTTGCTCCGTAATGTCCTGAATCACATTGAGTACCACGGTGGCCGATTCGCTGTCCTGCTCCAGCGCCAGAATGCGGTCCGCCGCCCCTTTTACCTCGGCGGCCAGGGTCTCAATCACTTCAACTGCGGCGGCCATCGCCCGCTGCCCCTCGGTGGCCGCGTGGTTGGCCTCCCGGCCGGCCTCGGCCGTACTGGCCGCGTTGCTTGCAACCTCTTCGACCGTCTGCGCCATTTCGGTCATGGCGCCGGCGATCTGATCGGTCTCCTGGTGTTGGCGTTCCGTCGACTCCTGCGCCCGGTTGGCGCAGGTCGACAGTTGCTCGGCGGTGGTTGCCAGATGTTGGGTGGAGTTGGCGACCAGGTTTAACAGCCGTTCAAACTCCTCCAGCATGCGGTTAAACGCGGAGCCGGTCTCGCCCAGTTCGTCCCGGCCACTCAGCGCGACGCGCACCGTCAGGTCGTTTTGGGCGGTCGCCTCCGAGATGGCCTCCTGCAATCGTCGGATGCGGGCGACTGTGCGCATGACCACCAGCGCGGCGGCGCCTCCGACGAGCATCCCGGCGGCCAACAGCAGCGCACTGACCGCCAGCCCGCCGCGCGCCTCCCCGCCCGCCACCTCCGCATGGGCGCGGGCGTCGTCGCTGATCACGTCGATCACTGCCAGCAGCGTATCGATGGCCTCGGTGGAGCGCCGGAACCACTCGGCTCCGTCGACGGGATAGTCTCCGCCGCGGGCGCCGGCCGCCTGCAATGCCGTGCGCAGTTCCTGGTAGCTGCCCAGGAAGGTGCGTTCCACCTCGCTCCACGCGCGGGAATACGGCTCCGTGAAGGGTTGGTGGTGCGCGTCGGGTTCGTCCAGGTAGATCGGCGATACGACACGCTGCACGAAGTCGAGTTGTAAATCGACGATGCTGCGGAACCTTGCCAAGCGGGCCGCTTCCTCCGTGGTCAGCGGTTCGCCGCGGGCGATTACTCCGCCCCAGGCGGCCCGCTCACGGCCGGCGTACTCGGCCGCCAGCCACAGGGCCTGTTTGATCTCGGTATTGTTAAAGCGCGCCGCGTAGATGTGGTCCGCCGCGCCGAAGGCGGCCATGCGCAGATCGGCGGCGGCGTCGATAGTGGCGGTGGCGGTCCGGACCCACTCCGGTCCGTCGATGCGCATGGCGCCGCCACTCAGCGTCCCGTCAACGCGTGAACGGGCGTCGGCCAACTCGCGCCACGCCGTCTCCGCGCGTTCGAGTTGGCGCGCCATCCGCTCTCCGCCCAGCCCCCTGGCGGCGAGCCCGCGCGCCAGCTCGAGCGCCTGTTCCATCTCTTCGTTGCCGTCCCGGCGCGCCGCTTCGATATTGCGCACAACCGCTCTGTCCGGCGTGGTTCCGGTTGCCACCTGGCTTAAAGCGGTATTGGTGGCGCCGCGCTCACGGGCCTGATACAGGGCCGCGGTAAGGATATGGTCGGCGAGCGTGTTGGCCTGATCCAGCAGCTGTGCTTCCCGCCATTGGGCCCCTTGGACCGACCAAGCGAGGTAGCCGAGGGCGGCGATGAGCGACAGTGCGAGGAAAAAAATCAGTGAGGTCAGCGTGGCGCGGATGGTCAATAAACCGGTGAAGCGCTTCATGGTGTCGACTCCCTTCAGCGAAAGGCGGTGTGACCGGCGGGTTCGCCGTGCCATCGATCCCTGTCGTGCCCTTACGGTCAGGAGGGGCGCTACTAAGCGGGATGCCGTCAAGATTCAAATACGCGTGGAGTTGCCGGGCGGGGGGGTGCCGGGCGGGGGCGCGGACCGGCGCGGGTCGCACCTTGAGACCGAAGGTATCCATACTCGTTCCTTTTCGCTATAAGCCGTTCTGGGCTATATCCACAATAACGTCCTGTGTTTCCACCTTAAAACGGGTTGCGCTCCACTGCAACTCCATGATCTTTCGGGGCGATGCGCCCGCCGCCGGGTTCGGCCGGTCCCGCCGGGAAGAGTGCCGTACGGAATCCGTCCTGCCTGCCGATAACAGGGGCAAGGACGGCGACGCCGGGCGGCGGTGTCGTCCAGGGTCGGCAACAGGATTGGTCAGTAGCCATGATGCATGCGGAACATCTTGAGAGGCGGGCGGTCACGCCGTGCAGCGATCCGGCTTCGAGGCGCGCCTACCCGGTGCCGGCGGGCGACGACGCCATGGCGTTCCTGCAGGCGTTGCACGGTTCGCTGGAGCCAGAGGAAGTGCTGCGCCGCTTCCACGGACACGCGCAGCGTTTTATTCCTCACGACGGCGTGTTGGTGGAGACCGACAGCGGTACGTGGGTGGCCGGGAGGAGGGCGGGCCGCCGTTCGGCCGCGGCTGTGGAGTTGGACGGCCGGCGCTTCGGAAAGGTGACGCTTCTCCACCCAAAGGCGTTGGGAGAGGGCGCCGGCGCGGCATTGTCGGCGTTGACCAGGCTGTTAGCGCAACCCCTGTGGAACGCGCTGCGCTACCGCGACGCCCTCGATGCGGCGCGCCGTGATCCGCTCACCGGCCTGCCCAACCGCGCCGCCTTCGACGAAGCGCTCGCCGCCGAGATCGATCTGGCCCGCCGCTACGGATCGCCTCTCTCGCTGGTGGTCGTCGATGCCGACCGGTTCAAAGAGGTCAATGACCGGTACGGCCATCTGGCCGGCGACCAATTGCTGACCGTCATCGCCCGCCGGCTGCGCGGGGCGGAGCGGAAGAGTGATCTGACCTACCGTTACGCCGGGGATGAGTTCGTCACCATCCTGCGGTACGCCGACGCCGCCGTCGCCACCAAGGTGGCGGAGCGGATGCGGGAGCGGGTGGCGGCCACCGATGTGGTGCTCGACCAGGGCGTGCAGGCAAAGTTGCGGATTACCGCGGGGGCCGCGACCTTGAAGCCGGGGGACGACGCCCGGGAACTCTTTCGCCGGGCCGATCAGGCCATGTTCGCCGTGAAGGCACGCCGGTAGTTCATCCGTTGCCCTCCCGGCAGGCGATGAGCCACTCCATCAATGCCTTGTGGGCGTGAAGGCGGTTCTCCGCTTCATCCCAGACTACGCTTTGCGGGCCGTCGATGACTGCCGCCTCGACCTCTTCTCCACGGTGGGCGGGCAGGCAGTGCATAAAGAGCGCGTCCGGCGCGGCGGCCTTCATCATCGCTTCATCGACGCAAAAACCCGCAAATGCCTCGACGCGCGCCTTCTGTTCGTCTTCCTGCCCCATGCTGGCCCACACGTCGGTGGTGACCAAGTCGGCCCGGGAAGCGGCGTCCAGCGGATTGTCGTGGAGGGTGACAGCCTGACCGGCCGCGGCCAACAAATCTTCGTCGGGGCGGTAGCCGGGGGGTGTGGCGATGCGCAGCCGGAAGCCGAGAATGCGCGCCGCGTTGATCCACGAGTGGCACATGTTGTTACCGTCGCCGATCCACGCCACGGTGCGGCCCCGTATGGGGGCGCGGTGCTCCTGGAAGGTTTGGAGGTCCGCGAGCAGTTGGCACGGATGAAAGCGGTCGGAGAGCCCATTGATTACCGGAACGCCGGAGTGGGCGGCGAAGCACTCCAAGGTCTCATGGCTGAAGGTGCGGACCATTATCAGGTCCACCATCCGCGACAGCACCCGCGCGGTGTCCTCTACCGGTTCGCCCCGGCCCAACTGGGTGTCTCGAGGCGAGAGGAAGACGGCGTGGCCGCCCATTTGGGCGATGCCGGCCTCGAAAGCCACCCGGGTGCGGGTGGACGACTTCTCGAAGACCATGCCCAGAACGCGCCCTCGCAGCGGTTGGTGGAACTCGCCGCGGGCGCGGATGCGCTTCAGTTCGGAGGCGCGCTTGAGCAGGCTCTCCAGCTCTTCGGCGGTGAGATCATTGAGGGTCAGAAAGTGGCGCACGGTTCATTCCTCCTAGAGGGGCGCGAGAAGCCAGGACAGGCCGGGGCAAGGGGGCGGGGGGCCGAGGGTCGGCGACCCACTGCGCTCCTCGCCTTCCGCCGGGCCCGGCCGGACGCGCATCCTGCGCTCCGGCCGGCGCGCACATCGCTGTGCGCGCCCTGCGGGGCTGATCCGGCTCCAGGCGGTCGCTCCGTTCGACGTCGCCGACCCTCGGCCCCCCGCCCCCTTGCCCCGGCCTGTCCTGGCTTCTCGCGAAGTTCCATAGCGTCAAACCGAAGCGGCGGCCAAATGGTGGCGAATGAGGGCGGCGACTTCGACGGCGATGCGGTCGGCCTCGCCGTCGGTGAGGATCAGCGGTGGCAACAGCCGGACTACGTTGCCGGCGGTTACGTTGATGAGCAGACCTTGTTGCAGCGCCTGCCGTACCAAGGGGGCGGCGTCGACGGTCAGTTCGATGCCGATCATCAGCCCGCGGCCGCGGATTTCGGCGACGCCGGGGTGGGCCCCGACAGTGCCGTCCAACTCGGTGTGCAGGCGGTCCATCATACGTTCGCCCAGCCGGGCCGCGCGATCCGCCACGCCGTCCCGTTCCACGATATCGAGGACGGTGAGCGCGGCCCGGGCCGCCAAGGGGTTGCCGCCGAAAGTGGTGCCGTGGCTGCCGGGTCCGAGAACGCCGGCCGCGGGTCCGCGAACCAGGCAGGTGCCGATGGGCACGCCGTTGCCGAGGCCCTTGGCCAGGGTGAGCACGTCGGGGGTCACCCCGTCGTGGTGGCAGGCCAGCAGCTTGCCGGTGCGGCCGATGCCGGTCTGGATCTCGTCCAGCATCAGCAGCCAGCCCCGCTGGTCGCAGAGGGCGCGGAGTTCGCGCAGCCAACCCGCCGGGGGTACCACTACGCCGCCCTCGCCCTGAATCGGCTCCACGAGCACCGCCGCGATCTCGGCCCGGTCGCCGGCGGCGGCCGCGGCGGCGGCGTCTCCGTACGGAACCCGGACAAAGCCGCCGGGCAGCGGGGCGAAGCCTTCCCGGACCTTGGGGTTGCCGGTGGCGGCCAGGGCGCCCAAGGTGCGGCCGTGGAAGGCGCCGTCGGCCACGACCACCGCCGGTTCGGTGAGCCCCCGGTCGTGGCCGTACCGGCGGGCGATCTTGATGGCCGCCTCGTTGGCTTCGGCCCCGGAGTTACAGAAGAAGGCCGCCTCCATCCCGGTGGTGGCGCAGAGCCGTTCAGCGAGCCGCTCTTGGATCGGGATGTGGTAGAGGTTGGAGACGTGGAGCAGCTTGCGCGCTTGGTCGGCCAGCGCCTCGGCGATCTCCGGGTGGGCGTGGCCCAGGTTGCAGACGGCGATCCCCGCCAGCGCATCCAGGTAGGCCTGGCTGTCGCTGTC
>SKJZ01000028.1 GCA_007121755.1 Halorhodospira sp.
CAGGCGGTTCAGGACGGCCTCGACGCGGCGCAGCGGTGGATAGAGGAAGTGATGCCGGGCGACCCGACGGTGGAGGAGCTACAGTCTCTTTATACCGCGTGGCTCAAGGAGCGGGTATTGAGCCAGGGGTTGAAACCCGACCTGTGGCCGGCGCACGAGCTGATCAACCCGTCGTGGATGTCGGCCCTGGGGTTACGCCGCTACTACCAGAAGAAGATGTAACCACCGCCTCCGGGTTTGGGTTGGTGCTGGGGAGAAGTCGCCGTGGACGAGCGTTCGCTATGCTACGACCATCTGCCCATGGAGTGGGTGGGTGATTGGTCGGGCCGGCGCGCGGCCATCACCCCCGAACGTCCGGCTGTCTTCGAGCCGGAGAGCGGTCGCCGGCTCACCTTCCGGGAGATGGACGGCCGGGCGTGCCGGACGGCGGGCTTTCTGGTCCACGGTCTCGGACTCGCTAAGGGCGATCGCGTCTGCCTGCTGACCCGTAACCGCCTCGAAGCCTTGGACCTCTACTTCGCCTGCGGCAAGACCGGTGTCATCCTGGCGCCGCTCTCGTACCGTCTGGCCGCCCGCGAGTTGAACGATTTGGTGCGCCGTATTGCGCCGAGGGCGCTCTTCCACGAGGCCTGTTTCGGTGACCTCGCCGCCGCGCTGGTGTTGCCCGAAGGCGCCACGCGCATCGAGATCGACGACGGCCGGGGGCGGTATCTTGAAGAGGTCGAGGCGGCGTCCGCCGCCGATGAGAACCGGCCATTGGCCCCGGCCGACCCGTTCCTCTACGTCCATACCGGCGGTACCACGGCGACGCCGAAGATTTGCGTCGTTCCGCATCGGCAGATGGTCTGGAACGCCGTGGATATCCTCGCCACATCGGGCGGCGCACTGGGTCCGCAACGGGAGTTGCTGACCTTCCCGCTCTTCCATATCGGCGGCTGGAACACGGTGACGCCGGTCTACTACGCCGGCGGGTACACCGTGTTGATGCGCGCGTTCGATCCGGCGGCGGCGTTGGAGTTGATCGAGGCCGAAGGCATCACCCACTTCGGCGCGGTGGAGGCGATGCTGCAGTTCATCGCCGCGGATCCGGGATTCCCCGGCGCCGATCTCACCACCCTCGAGAGCATTACCACCGCCGGCGCCCCATGCGCGGCGCGGACGATGCAGCCGTTCCTGGAGCGCGGCGTCCCGGTCCACCAGTCGTACGGACTGACCGAGGCCGGGCCGTCCAACTTCATGTACGTGCCGGGGGACGCCCCGCTGGATGAGAGCAGAACGTACGGCGATACCATCGGCACCTCGATGTTCCACACCGACTATCGCATTGTCGATCCGGAGAGCTTGGAGCCGGTCCCCGCAGGCGAGACCGGCGTGTTGTTGATGCGCAGCCCCCATAACTTCGACGGCTACCTTGATGAGCCGGAGCGCACGGAGAAGGCGTTGCTCGACGGCGGTTGGGTATACTCAGGCGACCTCGGCCGGAGGGACGGCTACGGGCTGGTGCGCATTGTCGGCCGGGCGGACAACATGTTCATCAGCGGTGGCGAGAACGTCTCTCCGGAAGAGGTTGAACAGGTTTTGCTTGCGCACCCCGCCGTCGAGCGGGCTGCGGTGGTCGGTATTGACGACGCGCGGTGGGGGTGGGTTCCGGCGGCGGCGGTGGTGGTGCGTGACGGGGCCGAGGTCACGGCGGAAGAGATCCGCCGCTGGGCCGCCGGTGAGTTGGCTAAGTTTAAGGTGCCGCGCCGCGTCGTTCTGGCAGACGATCTGCCGTTGACCGGCGCCGGCAAGATCGATCGCAATACCGTTAAGGAGCAGATCATGAATGGTGGGCGACAGGATGGCTGACCAATACGGCAACGCCCGTGTATTGATCGTGGCCGGGTCGGACTCGGGGGGAGGAGCCGGGATACAGGCCGACCTAAAAACAGTCATGGCCCTCGGCGGCTACGGCGCCACCGCGATCACCGCTCTGACCGCTCAGAACACGCAGGGGGTGCAGAGCGTCCATCCGGTACCGCCGCCCTTCATCGCCGAGCAGATGGCGTCGGTGCTGGACGATATCGGCGCCGACTGTGTCAAGACCGGCATGCTCCACGACATTGCGGTGATTGAGAGCGTGGCGCGGGAGCTGGACCAGCGGGCGGGCGGGGTGCCTTTGGTAGTCGATCCGGTAATGGTCTCGCAGAGCGGCCATCGGTTGATCACCGACGAGGCCGTTGACCGGTTGCGTGGCGTCCTGTTACCGCGCGCTACGATCCTGACCCCCAATCTGCCCGAGGCCGAAGTCCTGCTGGGGCGCGCCATCGAGGGGCGCGAGGCGATGGCCGGGGCAGCGGCGGCGCTGTTGGAGCAGGGCGCCGGGGCGGTGTTGCTCAAGGGCGGCCACGGTACGGGGAAGGACATTCTCGATGTATTGGCGACGCCCGCCGGGGTGGAGCGTTTCGAGGCCCCGCGTTTGGCTGTGACCAGCACCCACGGAACCGGATGCACCCTTGCCAGCGCGATCGCCGCCGGCATCGCCCAAGGCATGACTGTCTACGACGCGGTGGTCCGGGCGCGCGCCTATCTCCACGAGGCACTGCGCACTTCCCGCCCCCTTGGCCACGGCGCCGGACCGGTCAACCACGCCCATACGGTGACACCGTTCTAGTAGCATAAACTCCTGTAGAATTGTAAGGTATAGCCCCCTCCGAGCCGTCGGGCCGGCCGCGGGGTATTCGTGTTAGGCCGTCCAGCCATTGCCGCCGGCGGATTTCACTATTCCACATCCGGACAGCACACGGGGGATTCATGGGAGAGAAATACCGGCTCGTCACCAGGAGCGATTTTGATGGACTCGTCTGCGCCGTTCTGCTGAAAGAGAAGGATCTCATTGACGAGATTACTTTCGTCCACCCCAAGGACATGCAAGACGGCAAGATCGAGATCACCGGCTGCGACATCACCACCAACCTGCCTTACGTGGCGAGCGCTCATCTCGTCTTCGACCACCACGCTAGTGAGGTCGAGCGCGCCGGGGGGGATCTGCCGGCGAACTACATCAACGATCCCGACGCCCCTTCGGCCGCCCGTGTCGTCTACGACTATTACGGCGGCGCCGATGCGTTCCCGCGCGTCTCCACCGAGATGATGGAGGCCGTCGACAAGGGCGATTCGGCCGACTTCACGCGGGACGAGATCCTCAACCCCCGGGGCTGGGTGCTGCTCAACTTCCTTATGGACGCCCGTACCGGACTCGGCCGTTTCCGCGACTTCCGCATCTCCAACTACCAACTAATGATGGAGTTGATCGACTACTGCCGGGACCACTCCATCGACCAGATCCTCGATTTGCCCGACGTCAAAGAGCGGGCCGACCTCTACTTCGACAAGGAGGAGGCGTTCAAGGAGCAACTCCGGCGCTGCACCAAGGTCCACGGTAACCTGGCCGAGGTCGACCTGCGCGAGGAGGAGACCATCTGGCCCGGCAACCGCTTTATGGTCTACGCCCTCTTCCCCGAGACCAACGTCTCCATGCATGTCATGTGGGGCCTGAAGCAGCAGAACACGGTCTTCGCGGTGGGCAAGTCGATCCTCGACCGGAGCAGCAAGACCAACGTTGGCAGCCTGATGCTGGCCAACGGCGGCGGCGGCCACCAGGCGGCCGGCACTTGTCAGGTGCCCAATGATGACGCCGAGCGCGTCAGGCAGGAGCTGATCGACCGAATCACCGCGGACGGATAGGGACACGCCGAATAAGCCGCCGTTGCGAACGGAGGCCCCGTCATTGCTTCGCTACGCACGCAATGACGGGTTGCTTCGTCTTTGCCGGTTGTCATGGCGAAATAAAGTGGACTAAAATCATCCACAATACATTTCAGCCACCACTCGGACCGGGTAGAACGGCGATGACCAGGAACCACAACGACCGCGACTCCGTCATTCAAATCACTACCCGGGGGCGGTACGCCGTCGGAGCGGTTCTGCACATCGCCTTGCATAGCGAGATCGGTCCCGTACCGTTGTCCGAGATCTCCGTGTGCCAGAACATCTCCACCTCGTACGTGGACCAGATCTTCGCCGCATTGCGGCCGGCCGGGATCATTGAAGGGATTCCGGGGCCCGGCGGCGGCTACCGGTTGGCGCGGCCGGCCTCCCATATTTCGGTGGCCGAGATTCTGGCGGCGGTCGAGCGCGGGAAAGATAGTTCCATCTACCGCAGCCCGCTGGAAGGGGCGGTCTGGAGCAGCCTCATGGCCGGTATCGAGGGGCTGATGGAGCGGATCACCATGGCCGATCTGGTGGAGAGGCCCGCGGTCCGTGAGTGGTTGCTGCGTGAGTACCAGGGCGGGCCATGGCGCTGCGAGACCTGCGGGGTCTATACGGACCGCCGGGCGGCGGTCAGCTCTTATGTGCCGAAACGCCGCGCGATGTAATCCTCGACGATGGCGGTGAACTCCTCGGCGATACGCTCCCCCTTCAACGTGACGCGCTTCTCGCCGTCGACATAGACCGGGGCCGCCGGTTGCTCACCGGCGCCCGGTAGGCTGATCCCAACATCGGCGTGGCGGCTCTCCCCAGGGCCGTTGACCACGCACCCCATGACCGCCACCCGTAACCGCTCCACCCCGGGATAGCGGGTGCGCCACTCGGGCATCCGTTCATCGATGTGGTGACGAATCTGCTCCGCCAGCCGCTGGAAGTAGTCACTCGAGGTTCGCCCGCAGCCGGGGCAAGCGGTTACCCGCGGGGTGAAATCACGCAGCCCCATGCTCTGCAGCACTTGCTGTGCCACCGCCACTTCTCGTGTGCGTGTTCCGCCCGGTTCGGGTGTCAAGGAGACCCGGATGGTGTCGCCGACGCCCTCCTGGAGGAGGATGGCGAGGGCGGCGGAGGAGGAGACGATACCGGGAACGCCCATGCCGGCCTCGGTCAGCCCGAGATGGAGGGCGTAGTCGCAACGGCCCGCCAGATTCCGGTAGACGGCCACCAAGTCCTGGACGCCGCTCATCTTGCAAGAGAGGACGATGCGGTCGGCCGGGAGTCCGATCGCCTCCGCCCGGGCGGCGCTCTCGAGCGCCGAGGTCACAACGGCTTCCCGCATGATCGCTTCGGGGGGTAGGGGGGGGGAACGCCGGGCGTTATCGTCCATGAGTCGAGTTAACACTGCCTGGTCGAGGCTGCCCCAGTTGACGCCGATCCGTACCGGCAGCTCGTGTCGGCAGGCGATCTCGATCATCTCGGTGAACTGCGGATCGCGCCGGCTCCCCTTGCCGACGTTACCGGGGTTGATGCGCATCTTCGATAGAGCGGCCGCGCATTCAGGGTGACGGCCCAGTAAGCGGTGGCCGTTAAAGTGGAAGTCTCCAACCAACGGGATCTCAATCCCCTGCCGCGCCAGCCGCTCGCGGATAGTGGGGACGGCCAAGGCCGCGGCCTCGTTGTTTACGGTGATGCGCACGATCTCCGATCCGGCGCGGGACAACTCGGCGACCTGGGTCGCGGTTGCCGCCGCATCAGCGGTGTCGGTGTTGGTCATCGACTGGATAACGATGGGCGCGCCGCCGCCGATCCGAACACCGCCGACGTCGACGGCACGGCACGGGCGGCGGGGTAGGGCCTCGGCGGAGGGGGACTGGATTGTGGCGGGCATGGGGGGCATTTTACAGACTATTGCGGCTGAAGGCCCCCCTCGATGAAGGCCCAAGCAGTCTCCAGCATCTCGTCGCCGGGCGGATGGTCGTTCCAGATCAAGTGGGGCGTGCCCAGGAAGAAAGCCATGCCGATCAGCGATAGCGCTTGGGTGTACGGATCGCCGCCCCGTATCTCGCCCCGCTGTTGGGCCGCGGCCAGATGGGCCGAGTAGCTGCCGGCGAGGGTGTCGAAGTACCAGCGATGGACTTCGGGGTCGACGAATTGCGACTCCATGACGATCCGGTAAAGATTACTGTGCTCCCGGCAGAATTCGAGGAAGACCTTGAGGCCGATCTTCTCTGCCTCGATACGGTCGGCGGCGCCGGCGATGGCCTCGCTGAGGTGCCGCCGCATGGAGCGGTTCATGTGCTCGACCAACGCCCGGAAGATCTCTTCTTTGCACCGGTAGTAGAGATAGAAGGTTCCCTGCGCCACACCAGCCCGCTGCGTGATGCTGCTGATGGACGCGTTGTGAAAACCTTTCTCGCCGAACTCCTCTTCGGCGACGGCGAGCAGCCTCCGGCGGGTCTTTTCGCCTCGTTCCGTGACGGGCCCGGGGGATCGAGTCACTGGAGTCTCCATGGGTTGTTCCGGTGTATCGAGCGTACGGGAAGGGCTGAGCCTAATCCCAGTGGAATTACAAGGACAGTATACCCATTTTGCAATCCGCTTTAGAGGGTGATCCTTTCCGTAACGTGAGTAATCCACGACGGCTATTGGCACTGAATCTGTTGTATGTCGATGATGACGCCCCCTATACTTTGCGTATTCCTTGTTTCACGGATTCCTTACCATGCTGGCGAAGAAGACCGTCAAGAACCAGATCACCCTGCCCAAGAAGATTGTCGACCACTTCCCGGGTACCGAGTATTTCGATGTCCGTGAAGAGGCGGGACGGATCGTGCTCGTTCCGGTGAGTCCCGGTCGTGCCGATGAAGTACGCATAAAGCTGGAGCAGATGGGGATTACGGAAGCGGACGTGCGGGACGCGGTGGAATGGGCAAGGCGCGGCTAAGGGTCGTCTGTGACACAAACGTCGTCGTTTCGGCCCTGCTGTTTTCACGGGGGCGGCTGGCTTGGCTGCGCGCTGCATGGAGTGAAGGGGCCATCGTGCCGCTGGTGTGCCGCGCGACCGTGACGGAACTGCTGCGGGTGCTGGCCTACCCGAAGTTTGCGCTGGATGATGCGGAGCGGGATGAGCTGTTGGGCGATTTCCTCCCCTTCGCCGAGATCGTCGATCTGCACGAGACCCCGGATGTTCCCGATTGCCGTGACCCGCACGATCGCATCTTCTTGCAGTTGGCGTTCTCCGCGCGCGCGGATCTGCTGGTCAGCGGTGACGACGATCTGCTGGAACTGAAATCCCGGTTTCCAATCCCTATCATCTCCCCTGCCGAGTTGCCACGGGTGGCGGAGAAGGAGTCGGGAAAATGAATGTCGTGGATGATCTGCTTCAGGTGATGGCGGCCCTGCGGGACCCGGAACACGGCTGTCCGTGGGATTTGCGCCAGGACTTTCACACCATCGCCCCCCACACCGTGGAGGAGGCGTACGAGGTGGTGGAGGCCATCGAGCGCGGCACGCCGGAGGGGCTGCGGGACGAGTTGGGCGATCTGCTGCTGCAGGTGGTCTACCACGCGCGCATGGCCGAGGAGCGGGGGTGGTTCGACTTCGAGGGGGTGGCCGAGGCGATCCGCTCGAAACTGATCCGCCGCCA
>SKJZ01000107.1 GCA_007121755.1 Halorhodospira sp.
CCTGCTCGATGCGCTCACGGTGGGCCTCCGCCGCCCGGCACCGGATAGCCCCACGCCTCCTGCGGCACCACGGTGGCGGAGACATTCTCGGCCCGGTACACCGAGGCGATCTCCACCGACTCCTCGGTGGCGAGGTCCTTGGGGGCCGGGCTCTCCAAAGGCTGCCCCTGTTCGTCGGCGAAGACGTAGATTCGGGGCCGCGTGCCGGCGGCGCCGCGGCGCACGACCAAGGCCGTCTCGCCACTGGCCAGCCCGACGAAGGTGCCCGGCGGAAAGACCCCGATCTCCTTGATGAAGGCGTTGACGAAGTGCTCGTGATAGAGCTTCCCGGCGTTCTCGTAAAGCTCCCGCAGAGCCCCCCGCACGCCCAACAGTTTCTTTTTGAATGGGCGGGGCGTGACCATCGCCATGTACGAGTCGGCGATCATGAGGATGCAGGCCTGGTCGGAGATGTGTTCCCGCGACAGCCCCCACGGGTAGCCGCTGCCGTCGAGGCGCTCGTGGTGCTCCAGCACGATCCGCAGCCAATCCTCGTCGTTCAACTGCTCACGCCGCAGGATGTCGGCCGAGCGCTGGGGGTGCTGGCGGATGGCGTGGCGTTGGTCCGAGGTCAGCGGCGAGGTCTGCTGATCGAGTTCGTCCTGAATATTGAGCATGCCCAGGTTGGCGGTCAGGGCGGCTCCCACCAGCGCGCGCCGCCGCGGCCCCTCCATGGAGACGCCGCGGGCGACAATATCGCACAGGATGGCTTGGCGCAGGGGGTGGATGACACGGCCGGGAAACCGTTTCTCCAGGTGGGCCGCGCCCAGGGCGGCGTCGGCATCGAGGTCGATGAGGTTGCCGAGACGCACGATCATGGCGTCGATGCCACGCCGGAGGTGGCCCTCCCCGGAGCCGACGGACTTGAAGGCCTGATCCAGTGCCGAGGCGCAGCGCCGTAGCTCATGGAAGGGGTCGAAGTCGGCGGGCGGAGGCCTGTGCCGGGGCACTAGAGTGCGCATCCGGCCGACACGGGCCAGCGTGAGCTGCTGGGTCGTGCTCTTGACCGGGCTGCCTTCGCTCAGCAGCAAGCGCTCGTAGGCGTCGTAGATCGGATAGGGCGTCGGTTGCCCGACGATCAAGTCCTCAGGAGAGATCGGCTCAAGGACCGCGACCTTGTCTTCCTCTTCTCCCCCGGTGTCGCCGTCGTTGCCACTCTCGGCTGCCATCGTTCCATCCCCTCGCTTGGCTGCTTTGCTTTCCTGCCTACGCAAGACATCTTCATACCTCACGGCGACCTCAACAACCTAGTGCGTTGCTCGGATATGCCTGCTTCCGTTGTTGTTGTAAGGCGTTATGCTGAGGCCTAGCTTTCCGTAACGTTAACATCGGGGACGTTGGAATGGCCGATCTAAGGGAGCGTTTGCGAGGCCTGGGCCGCTTGGCGGCAGTGGCCGGCGTGCTGGCCCTGGTGGTCATCTGGATCGCCTCCGGCGTACTCACGCGGGAGCCGCCGCAACCCGCCCCGGAGCGTGAGCCGACGCCCACCGCGGTGACCGTGGTCGAGCAGCGCGCCGAGCCAGTGGAGCGGATCCTGGTGCTCCAGGGGAGGGTGGAGCCCGATGTGCGCGTTCAGGTGCGTGCCGAGACCGCCGGGCAGGTGGCGGAGTGGTTCCGCGAGCGCGGCGGCGCGGTAGCGGAGGGCGACGAGCTGGCGCGGCTGCGCATGGACGACCGGGAGGCCAGGCGCCGCCAGGCGGTAGCCCGCGTGCGCGGCCGGGAGAGCGAATTCGAGGGGGTCCGGGAGCTCCATGAAGACGGCCTCGCCTCGCGCACCGAGCTGGAGGCCGCCGAGGCGGAGCTGGAGGCGGCCCGGGCCGAGCTGGAGGCCGTCGAGCTGGACATCCGCAACACCCGCATCACCGCTCCGGTGGCCGGCTTGGTCAACCAGCGCCTGGCGGAGCGTGGCGATTTCGTCAGCCGCGGCGATCCGGTCGCCGAGATCGTCGACAACGATCCGTTGGTGGCCGTGGTGCAGGTGGCGCAACACCAGATTGGCCGGCTTCGCACCGGGCAGCCGGGGCGGATTCGTTTTCTGGACGGCCGCCGCGCCGAGGGTGAGGTGCGCTTCGTCTCGGCGGTGGCCGAGATCGGCACGCGGACCTTCCGCGTGGAGGTGGAGGTGCCCAATCCGGGCGGGGAGCTGCCCTCGGGGCTCAGCGCCGGCGTGGAGATCCCCACCGATGAGGTGGCGGCCCACAAGGTTTCGCCGGCGGTGATCGGGCTGGATGACGCCGGCCGGGTGGGCGTGAAGACCGTCGACGACGACAACCGGGTGGCCTTCCACCCGGTGGAGGTGGTGCGCACCGCCGCCGACGGTGTCTGGGTGACCGGGTTGCCGGAGCGCTCGCGGATCATCACCGTGGGCCAGGGCTTCGTCAGCGCCGGCGAGCCGGTACGCCCGCATCCGGAGCGGGCGGCGGAGGCGCCGTGAACGCGTTAATCGCCTGGGCGGTGGCGCACGCCCGGACGGTGGTGCTGGTGCTCGCACTGGTGCTGGTGACCGGCGGCATCGCCTACACCGTGGTGCCCAAGGAGGCGGCCCCCGAGATCGACATCCCGATCTTCTTTGTCAGCGCCGTCTATCCGGGAGTGAGCCCCGACGACGCCGAGCGGCTCATGCTCCGCCCGCTGGAGCGGGAGATCCAGGGCATTGCCGGGGTGGACGAGATGCGCTCCTGGGCCGGCGACGGCTTCGCACTGATGCGCGTCGACTTCGAGCCCGGCTGGGACAACCGTCAGGCCCTGTCCGACCTGCGTGAGGAGGTGGATCTGGTGGAGCCGGAGCTGCCCGACGGTGCGGAGCAGCCCACGGTCACGGAGGTCGATCTCTCCATCTTCCCGGTGCTCACGGTGACCCTCTCCGGCCCGGTGGACGAGCGCGCCCTGGTGCGCATGGCCCGGGATCTCAGCGACCGGGTGGAGGCGGTGCCGGGGGTGCTGGAGGCGGAGATCGGCGGTGACCGCGAAGATCAGATTGAAGTCCTGGTCGATCCGCTGGTGCTCGAGTCCTACGAGCTCTCCTTCGGCGAGATCACCCGCGCCATCGAGCGCAACAACCGCCTGGTGGCCGCCGGCGCGGTGGACACCGGCGCCGGCCGTATCCCACTGCGGGTGCCGGGGACCATCGACAGCGTGGAGGACGTGCTGAACACCGCGGTGCGGGTGGAGGACGACACCGTGGTGCGGGTCCGGGACGTGGCCGATGTCCGCCAGACCTACCGCGACCCCGAGAGCTTCAGCCGCATCGACGGCCAGCCCGCCGTCTCCCTGGAGATTCGCAAGCGCGGCGGCGCCAATATCCTGGAAGTGGTGGCCGAGTCCCGGCGGGTCATTGAGGAGAGCCGGGCCGAGTGGCCGGAGGCGGTGGAGGTGACCTACATCCAGGACATGGCCGACGACATCGCCGGCCTGCTCGGCGACCTGGAGAACAACGTCATCACCGCCATCCTCATCGTGGCGCTGGTGATCCTAGCGGTGATGGGCCCGCGCCCCGCCTTCCTGGTGGGGCTGGCCATACCCGGCGCCTTCCTCGCCGGCATCCTGGCCATTTACCTGATGGGCTTCACCCTCAACGTGGTGGTGCTCTTCGGCCTGATCCTCTCGGTGGGGATGTTGGTGGACGGAGCCGTGGTGGTGGTGGAGCGGGCCGACCGCTACGTGGCCGAGGGTGTGCCGCGCCGGGAGGCGTTCCGCGGCGCCGCGCAGCGTATGGCGTGGCCGGTGACCACCGCCATCGCCACCACCCTGGCGGTCTTCGCGCCGATGCTTCTGTGGCCGGGCATGGTGGGGGAGTTCATCGTCTACCTGCCGGCGACGGTGATCGTCACCCTCACCGCCTCCCTGGCTATGGCGCTGATCTTCATCCCTACCCTGGGCACCTGGGTGGGCCAGTACCGGCCGGTGAACCCGCTGCAGACCCGGCAGGTCGAGGCGGCGGAGGCGGGCCGCTACGACGAACTTCACGGCCTCACCGCCGCCTACATCCGGGTGCTGCGGCCCCTGGTGGCGCGGCCCGGCCGCACCCTCGCCGGCACCGCGCTGCTGGTGGTGGCCGCTTATGCCCTCTACGCCGCCTTCGGCCGCGGCGTGGAGTTCTTCCCCAACGTGGAGCCGGAGCACCTCCAGGTTCAGGTCCAGGCCCGCGGCGATCTCTCGGTCTGGGAGGCCGACGCGCTGGTCCGGCGCGTGGAGCGGGAGCTCCACGGCATCCCGGAGGTGGAGCACGTCTACGCCCGCACCATCGGTACCCAGCTCGGCCGGCTGCAGGGGGACTTCGCCGAGGACGTCGTCGGCATCCTCCAGTTGCAGCTCGTCTCGTGGCGGGTGCGCCGCGGCGCCGACGACATCCTGGACGACCTGCGCGGGATCGCCGGCGACCTGCCGGGA
This sequence comes from Halorhodospira sp., assembly GCA_007121755.1. Lineage (GTDB taxonomy): Bacteria > Pseudomonadota > Gammaproteobacteria > Nitrococcales > Halorhodospiraceae > SKYL01. The sequence goes on from SKJZ01000107.1 coordinate 4,429, forward strand.
CTGAGGCTGCGCTTCCAGGCCCAGGAACGCGGCCCGGGCGAGGGGCGGCCGATCGTGGTCGAGGCGTCCGCCGGCGAGGCGGAGCGGATCCCGCCGGTGATCGAGCGAATCCGCGCCACCATGGACGGGATCGGCGGCTTCGTGGACGTGGCCGACGATCTGCCGCTACCCGGCGTGGAGCTGGAGGTACGCTTCGACCGCGAGCAGGCCGCCCGCTTCGGCGTGGACGTCACCACCCTTGGCGACGGCGTGCGGCTCCTCACCGAAGGGGTGCGGCTGGGTACCTACCGGCCCGAGTTCACCGACGAGGAGGTCGACATCCGCTTGCGGCTGCCGCCGGAGCAGCGCCACCTGCAGCACCTGGCCAACCTGAACCTGGCCACCCCCGCCGGACTGGTGCCCCTGGCGAACTTCGCCGAGCTGGTGCCGGTGCCGGCCACCGGGTTGATCAAGCGCCGGGACGGCCGCCGAGCCTACACCATCGAAGCCGACGCGGCGCCGGGCCAGTTGGTGGACGACCGGGTCCGCGCCCTGCGGGTGGCGCTGGCCGAACAGGATTTGGACCCGGCGGTGGATATCCGCTTCCGCGGCGAGGCTGAGGAGCAGGCGGAGGCGGGGCGGTTCCTGATGGGCGCCTTCGCCCTGTCGCTGTTCCTGATGCTCGCCCTCCTGGTGACCCAGTTCAACCGCTTCTCCCAGGCCTTCCTGGTGCTTTCGGCCATCGTCTTCTCCACTGCCGGTGTACTGCTGGCGCTGCTTATCCGTGGCGAGCCCTTCGGCGTGGTGATGAGCGGCATCGGCGTCCTGGCCCTGGCCGGCGTCGTGGTCAACAACAACATCGTGCTCATCGACGCGTACAACGAGCAGCGCGGCTACGGCCTGCCGCCCCCCGAGGCGGCCCTGCGCGCCGCCGCCCAGCGCATGCGCCCGGTGGTGCTCACCGCGCTGACCACCATCCTCGGCCTGATGCCCATGGTGCTCGCCTGGACGGTGGACTTCGCCGGTCGGGACTTCTATATCGGCGCCCCGGTGACCGACTTCTGGGTGCAACTCGCCACCACCATCGCCGGCGGACTGCTGCTGGCCACGCCGCTGACGCTGCTCTTCACGCCGTCGATGTTGGCGTTGCTGGAGAGGCGCCAAGGTAGAAAGGAGGGTGCTGCAGGCGGGCCGTCGCCCGGTACCGGTGAGGTTGCGTAGCGGGACCGACGGGGGCAGGCTGATGATATCCCTGATTCGGGATGGGCAACCGTTCGGCATGTACCAAGGGAACGAGCTGAAATGATAGGGATATCCGCATAAGGGGGTGCATATATGCCCGTGATTTCAATGTTCTACGGGATTATCATCCGGATGTACTTCCTGGACAATCAGCACCATGGCGTGCCGCACATTCACGCGCGCTATGCGGGGCACGAGGCGTCAGTCGGACTGAACGATGGTGAAATACTGGCAGGAGAGCTTCCAAGGAAGCAGTTGCGACTCGTTCAAGCCTGGATTGAATTGCATCGTGATGAACTGATGGCTGACTGGAAGTTGGCGGTGGCCGGAGAGATACCATACAAAATAGATCCTCTGTGAGGTGAGTATGTATTGGGACGTGAAGAAAGTGCATCCATTGGACGACTATGAAATCTACGTTGAACTGGAGGATGGCCGGAAAGGCCTTTTTGACCTCAAGCCATATTTAGAGCACGGCGTGTTTAGAGAGTTAAAGGATAAATCTTACTTTCGCCAGGTCGACGTTGTCTTTGGTGCTGTTACGTGGCCCCATGAGCAGGATATTGCGCCCGAAACGCTGCTGGCCGGGCTGAAACCAGTTGAAAACAATAATGCCGAACAAAGCGCTTACTAGCTTTCCGTAAAGCTATGAAGAAGGTTACGGCATGAGCGCGGAGCAACTTGTAAGGATTCCTTACAAGTTCGACAGGAGGGACAGCGGCAGGTGCGCCGCGCAAACTTTCTTCACCCCGGTCGATCAGCTCTTCTTCGACCAGATCGCCGAGAGCGCCTAAGGCCTGCGCACATGAACGTGGAAGAAGGCCACCAGCACCTCTTCGCCGTAGAACTCCTTCACCGGCTCGGTGATGTCCAGCAGTTCGTAACCCTGGCTGGTGTGCTCGTTGACCCACGCCTCTATCTGACTGAACAGCTCCTCGCTGCTGCGCCCGGAGATGTGGACGGGGATCGCCTCCACCCCGGCCTCGCTGGGGGGCGGGAAGTCGTGTGCCTGCAGGCGGCGCTGGAACGCGGCCTCGTCGCGGGGTAGTTCACTCATGGGGTGGCGGGTGGCCCGCCCCAGATCGATCTCCTCCCACCGGTCGTCCTCCGCCGCCGGCTCCACCGGGGTGGAAGGAGTCGGGGTCTGCGCCCGCTGTTCCGGCGGTGCCCCGGCCCCTTCGGGGGCGCACGGCTCCCGCGGGGTGTAACCGGAGACGCCGCCGCCCAGCCGTCCCTTCGGGCCGCAGCGGACATCGTAGAACTCCACGTCCAGCGGCGGCGGCAGGCGCATGCTGGCGATGTAGGAGGCGTCCATGAGCGCCACCAACTGGCTGACTTCCATGGGCAGGCCGCCCGGCGCGAGCTCTTCGGCGATGAACATCAGTTCGACCATGCCGTCGTGGGGGGTGTCGCCGATCAGTTCGCGAATCTCGTGGCGGTTCAGCCGTTGCCCGGTCTCGGCGTCGTAGACGGCTACCCGCAGATGTTCGGCGGGGATGTTCATGTTCGACATCACGCCGGCGCCGAACAGTTGGTCGACGAACTCGCCGTCAATGTCGCCCTGTTGGCCGACGAACATCTCCATGACATCCAGGGCGGTGCTGCCGCCCTCACCGCGTTCCAGGGTGTCGTAGGCGGCGGCGGGGAGTAGGTGGGCGGCCAGCAGGCCGGCGAGCAGCGGTCGTCGCATTCAGGTGTTCTCCG